>CAYTXN010000408.1:0-3082 GCA_964441195.1 uncultured Limnohabitans sp. | reverse complement strand
GAATGATTAGCCATTACAAAACGGTAGCCTTCAGGATGTTGTTTTAAAGTACCTACTTTTTCTCATCTTCAGAAAGTAGAACCAAATGATATGTCGTGGAGTTGGCTATCCAGTAATCTTCCTTTTTCACATTTCAAAACCCGATAGGGGAATTTGCGAAGCAATTCATGGTTATGAGTTGCCATTAAGACAGCGGTTCCTTTTTTATTGATATCCTGAAATAATTTAAAAATCCCGTCGGCCACATCCGGATCCAAATTCCCGGTTGGTTCATCGGCAAGTAGGATAGAAGGTTCGTTGAGCAGGGCCCGGGCAATAACCACACGTTGTTGTTCACCGCCTGAAAGTTGATGAGGCATTTTCTGCAAAGAGTCAGTCAAGCCAACCTGAATTAACACTTCACTGATTCGTTCTTTGATTTTGACAGAGTCAGTCCAGCCTGTTGCTTTCAGGACAAAGGAAAGATTTTCCTGTACTGTCCGATCACTGAAAAGCTGAAAATCCTGAAAAATGATCCCGATTTTGCGACGGAGAAAAGGGACTTCGTTGCTTTTAATTTTGGTCAGAGAATACCCTACAATTTCTGCAAGGCCTGATTGAAGCTGAAGATCAGCATATAGCGTTTTGAGAAGGGAGCTTTTCCCACTTCCAGTCCTGCCGATAAGAAATACAAATTCATGCTGTTCTACAGAAAAGTTGACATCAGAAAGCACGGGTGTTTCACCTTGAAAAATAGTCGCCTGCATCACCTGAAGTACAGGTTTGGTACTGAAATCCATAAGTTAGAGGTCTAGTTTTTGAAGTTTTCCAAAAGGCAGGTTTCTGATCACTTCTTCCAACTGAAGTTCTTTTCCCGCGAGTCCAAATTTTTCAATGTTTTTGAGGGGCCTGTCTGCTCGGAAATAAGCAACTAAAACGAAATTCTCATCTCGTATTTGAATATAATCAGGGATTTTTGCTTTCCCTTTTACTTTAATGATATACATAGGGTGTGATTGAAAAAGAGGCTGAATCTTGAAAGAAACAGCCTCTTTGTTTTTTTATTTTCCGGCCGCTTTTGCATGGTCTGCCAGAAACTGTGCCAGACCTGAGTCGGTAAGGGGATGCTTGAGCAATCCAGTGATTACTTTAAGTGGGCAAGTGACAACATCAGCACCTAGTTCAGCACATTTGATCAGATGCATGGTATGACGAACAGAAGCTGCGAGAATTTCCGTCTCATATCCGTAATTCTGATAAATGTGGACAATCTGTCCAATCAATTCAAGTCCATCGTAAGAAATATCATCCAAACGACCAATGAAAGGGGATAGGTAAGAAGCCCCAGCTTTGGCAGCTAGAATAGCCTGACCTGCTGAGAATACCAAAGTACAATTGGTACGGATTCCTTCACTGTGGAAGTATTTGATCGCTTTGATCCCGTCCCTGATCATCGGGATTTTCACTACAATTTTGTCATCGATTTTTGCCAGTTCCTTTCCTTCGCTAATCATTCCGGCGTAATCAGTCGCAATCACTTCAGCAGAAACTTTGTCATCTACAATGTCACAGATAGCTTTGTAATGAGCTCTTACTTTCTCTTCGCCTGTGATGCCTTCTTTGGCCATCAGTGAAGGGTTGGTAGTCACACCATCCAAGACGCCGAGATCATAGGCTTCGCGGATTTCGTCAAGATTGGCGGTATCGATAAAGAATTTCATATGGTAATAGGTTTTTTGGTGAAGGCCTGGGCAAAACGCGCAAGCTTAAAATAGATTTACTTTTGGCTTGTGAGCAAAGTTAGAAGATAAATCAGGATTAGGAATTCCTAAAAGTGGAGGAATTGGAAAATTTAAGGCAAAAAAGAAGCGGCATCGCACCGCTACAACCGCTTACCCTTGCTTCCTTCCGGACCTGGGGGATTCAGCAGGAGCTGGTCGTGCCGCTAGGTCACAAAGGTAAGGCAAATTTCACTTGAAGCAATGACTCATTTTCAAATTGAATCTATACTACAGGAAATCAACTGGTAAAAGTTTTATCTTGAGTCCCAATACCCCAATATTCCCACCAACCTCAATTTAAACTATGAAAAAATCGCCTGTAATTATTTTTTTGGTTGCAGCTGGGCTTTCTGCCTGTCAAGCTCCAAAAAATCCAACCTACCAATTTCAAGTTTCTGACTTGGAACCAAACCTGATTACACTTTCATCTGATGATTTTATGGGAAGGATGCCTTTCACCGAAGGAGAAAGGATTACTACTTCCTTCTTGGAAAAGGAATTCAAAACGATAGGTCTGGAGCCTGGAAATGGAGATTCCTACTTTCAGGATGTTCCCATGGTGTCTATAGTCAGCAAACCTGTTGGGAACATGGAATTGAAGAATTCCAGCTCATCTATTTCATTGGAAGGATTTAAAGACTTTGTCGTGTGGACTCAGAAAACCGACTCGGTTGTTGAAGTCAAAGACGCTGAAGTTGTTTTCGCTGGTTTTGGGATTGTGGCACCGGAGTACGGTTGGAATGACTATGCCGACTTGGATGTCAAAGGCAAAATCGTTGTGGTTTTGGTAAATGATCCGGGTTTTGGGACTGAAGACTCCACCTTTTTCAAAGGAAATACCATGACTTATTACGGTCGCTGGACCTACAAATATGAGGAAGCAGCGAGACAAGGCGCATTGGGTTGCCTGATTGTTCACAATACCATCCCGGCTGGATATGGATTTAATGTGGTTCAGGGAAAGCACAATGCGCCAATTCTATATTTGGATGATCGTGGTAATGAAGCTTACAAATTGGGTTTTGAAGGATGGATTACACTTCCTTCTGCTAAGAGGCTATTTGAACTGGCAGGTATGAATGATGGAGAGCTTTTGGCGTTATCCCGAAAGCCCGGTTTTCAGGGCATGCCTTTAGGAGTTAACCTTTCTGCTGCTATCGAGGTGGAAGCAGAATACAATGTCTCTCAAAATGTGGTGGCCAAAGTCACGGGCAAAACCAAACCCGATGAATACTTGATTTACACGGCGCATTGGGATCACTTTGGCATCGGCAAACCGGATGAAACGGGAGATAGTATTTACAATGGAGCTTTGGATAATG
>CAYTXN010000407.1:0-3086 GCA_964441195.1 uncultured Limnohabitans sp. | reverse complement strand
ATTTATGTGTATCACGAAGAGCATTTCGAGACCGTTTTGGAATTAGTCGATCAGACTTCACCTTACGCATTGACCGGTGCGATATTCTCACAGGATCGCTATGCAGTTGAACTTGCTACGCAAAAGCTTAGAAATGCGGCTGGCAACTTCTACATAAACGACAAGCCAACCGGAGCAGTGGTGGGCCAACAGCCATTTGGAGGTGCAAGAGCTTCGGGAACCAACGACAAAGCTGGCTCAATGATCAACTTGCTGAGATGGGTATCTCCGAGAACAATCAAAGAAACCTTTGTCTCTCCGGAAGATTACCGATACCCTTTCTTGGGAAATGACTAAAATTCTAAAGCCTCAATTCTCAGAAATTGAGGCTTTTTTTTCGAATTTGAGGTGATTTTGCAGGCAAAGAATCTTTATTTTCCATTAATCAAAAAAAACCTCTCGTTATGAAACTCGGCGCATTTTCCATCAGTCTCTCCGTAAAAAATCTTCAGGTCTCCAAGGAATTCTATAAAAAGCTTGGGTTCACAGTTTTTGCAGGAGGCGATGAAATGAACTACCTGATTATGAAAAATGAAGACACCTTAATTGGCCTTTTCCACGAGATGTTTGAAAAAAACATTTTGACCTTCAATCCGGGTTGGGATCAGAATGCAAATCTGATTGATTCATTTGATGACGTGCGAACTATTCAAAATCAGTTGAAAGAAAAAGGAATTCAATTGGCTCAGGAAGTGAATCCCGGCAGTTCGGGACCTGGAAGTATTCTCATGTTTGACCCGGATGGAAATACAATTCTGATCGATCAACATGTTT
Source organism: uncultured Limnohabitans sp. (assembly GCA_964441195.1). GTDB lineage: Bacteria > Bacteroidota > Bacteroidia > Cytophagales > Cyclobacteriaceae > Algoriphagus. The sequence goes on along the minus strand of CAYTXN010000407.1, from coordinate 2,273 downwards.
AAAAATAGCTGATTTTTTATTCGGCCAACTTTCTCATATTTGGGAAAGTTATGAAAATCACCCCCCTCCCTTTCATAATAACTTGGATTTCGTTTATTACCCTCTCACAGGTATCTGCGCAGGATAATCAATCGGTCTATACATTTCAATTTCACATGGAATACCGATGGATAGTCTTTGAGGGACTCATGAATGGAGTTAAAACGGATTTCGTATTTGATACGGGAACCAGCCTTGGTATGGCTAATAGTCTGAGCGAATCAAAGGGAAGAATATCCACTACAGGAAAAAAAATGAAAATCCTGGATGTGAATAATGAAGTCAAAAATGTAAATCTTGGAAAAAGTGATTTCATTCAGATCGGTGGTTTTCAATTTAAAAATGTGATTAGTCTGATCAACGACATGGACCTGACGTCTTGTAAGGACTTTTATATTTTAGGTTCCGATATTATAAGTCAATTGAATTGGGAAATTGATTTCGATAAGCAGCTAATCAAAGTTTCAAAAAAACCTTTTCCAATAAATGATTCAGATTTGGTATTTAAAATAGGTTACTTGGATCAACGGCCATTCAGTAGCTTACAAATCAGGAACATCGCCTATGAGCGATTGGCTTTGATTGATTTTGGCTACACTGGGGTCCTGGATATTCCGGAAGACAACAAAAACATCCAATATTTTTTGACCGAACAAGGAAAAAAGGGGCTTGCTAACTCTTTTTTTCGATATGCATCAGGCGCATTGGGGTCAAACTCTTTTCCTTCTACGACTATTTGGATAGATAGCATTCGATTGGGCCAAAATTATCTTCCAAGAATACCAGTAGATTTTGAAGAAAAGACAAAAGCTAAAATTGGAGTTGAATTTTTTAAAACGATCAGCTCAAAAACAATCATCAACAATTCTAAATCAACATATGCTTTGCAACTTCGGGAAAAGCCAGAATTCGAACAAAGTAATGGAATAGCAGTATCTTTTGAAGAAGGGAAATTTATTCTTAAAGGAAAACCCAGAGGGCTCACCCCACAAGATTCACTCATTGATATTGGTGAGGAAATATTTAGCATCAATGGCTTACAAGCAGCAGATTTTGAAAATAAATGCCAATTTCTAAATTGGTATATTACTCTGAGGCCCCTTGAAATCCATATCACAAAATTGGACGGCACCCAACTGATTTTTTCTAAAATTACACTAAACTAATTTTATATAATTTGGTAATTATTCAGTTAACTAGCCGTTGGGAATGAAAAACTTTATTTTTCTAAAGGCAATAAATCTTTAGCCCTTAAAATCTTTCCTAGGATTATGAAAAAAACAGCATCGGGTCTCCTACTCAGGATTCCAAATTGTTTAGGGACCATCATATTCTGAAGATAATTTCCGATTTTCATTCCTGAAAAATTATGCCTTACCGATGAAATCCCTAAATCTGATTTTTGTCCTTTCTATTTTTTTAATCGCGTGCACCGACAAAAAATCAATTTCCCCTCATGAAGGCTATCTGGAAGTTGTTGGTGGAAAAATCTGGTATGAAGTTGTAGGTAAAGGGCCGAATCCTCCGGTACTTTTGCTGCACGGAGGTCCTGGAAGTACAAGTTTTGGATTTGACCCATTGCGGGAATTGGACTATGATGGACCCATCATTTTTTGGGACCAATTAGGTTGCGGCAGATCAGATGCGATTAGTGACACGACTTTGATGACTATCGAAAACTTTGTCGACCAAACTGAAAAGCTGAGAAGATATCTGGAATTGGAGGATTTTGTGCTTTACGGACATTCTTGGGGGACCATGCTCGGAATTGACTATTACCTCGCCTACCCCGATGAAGTCAAAGCAATTGTGTTCAGCAGCCCGCTTTTCAGCACGGCGAGCTGGATAGCTGATGCTGACAGTCTCATCTCCACAATGCCTGACACAATTCAGCAATCGATTCGTTACCATGAATCCATTGGAGAATACGACAATCCGGAATATAAAGCTGCCACAGAACTTTACTACGATCAATTTGTGACCCGGAAACCCAAACCGAAAGTAGATCGAAGTCAAATGAAGCTTTCCAACGGTTCAAATATCTATCTCTACATGTGGGGACCTAGTGAATTTACCTCCACAGGCACGCTCCGAGATTTTGACCGAATGGATGAATTAAACGGCATCGCTGTTCCAACTCTCCTTGTTTGTGGGGAATTTGACGAAGCAAGTCCAAGGACAGTTCAAGGATATTCCCAAATGATACCAAAATCAAGATTTGAGGTAATTCCTGA
>CAYTXN010000406.1:0-3119 GCA_964441195.1 uncultured Limnohabitans sp. | reverse complement strand
TACAAATTAAGGTCGTTAAAGATAAGAGTTTGATGCAAACGTCTGCACAAAAAAAGGGGGAAGGTTTATTTTATTCAAAAATTTCGGAAAGTGGCTCCCATTCCTCAGTAGAAAATTCTAAAGAATCGATTTTCTCCAAATAACTAATTCCTGTCACATTGGATACCCACACTTGATCGGCCTTAAGTAGGTCATTTGGCCCAAACACACCTTCTGTGATTAATCGAGGGATTTTAGACTTAATTACCCTTCTTCCTATTCCGTCGATTCCGCCACATTCCAATGAAGGAGTGTAGACCTTTTTGCCTTTTCTCCAAAAAATATTGGAAATGCTAGCCTCGGCTACTTTTCCAGTATGGTCCAATAGAATCAATTCATCGAGTTTGCGCTCCACCCGCTCCTGCGCTGCCATGATGTATGGAAGTGAATTGAGGGTTTTAAATCGGCTCCAAGGATAAGCAAAGAGTGAAATACTCTCCGCAAATGATGCTATAGACTTAACTGAAGGCGGCATAATGAATTTTTGGACCTGAAGCATTTGGACAGTCTCATTGATTATCGGCGTGTATTTGCCTAATCCAGCTCGAAAATGAGTCCAGCGAATCCTTAGCTTTTGACCTGCAAATTTTTCAATAAACCAAGGTTCCAATTTATCGAAAGTCGCTTTATTCGCTTCAAGTCTAAGAACCTCCATTCCTTTGAGAAGCCTTTCCAAGTGAAAATCAAAAAATCTGATCTTTTCGCCATCAAAAACCATGGTTTCAAATATTCCATCCCCATAATTCATTGCACGATTGGGAATTGGATACGAGGTAGCTTCCTGCCATAGACCTTGAGCGGACAAATAAATATAAACTGTATCAGTTTCGCTCAATAATGTGTTCATAATCGATCAGTCAAAGAATTTGTTCAATAATTACAATGTTAAAAGTAGTAAACAAAACCACGTTTAACGTCTGTAAATGCTGAAAGAAATTGAAAAAACCCTTATTCTTGAGCTTAGTATAGTGTTAGCATTAAAATTGGTTAAAATGTCCCCATGGCAAACAAAAGCAGTGTATTTGATATGATCGGTCCGGTGATGATCGGTCCATCTTCTTCTCATACTGCCGGTGTGGTCAGAATAGCACGTGCAGCTATCCGAATATTAGGTGGAATGCCTGATGAGGCTCACATTACTTTTTACAATTCCTTCGCAAGAACTTACGAAGGCCACGGAAGCGACCGGGCCATTTTAGGAGGTTTGATGGATTTCAAAACAGATGATCCAAGGATCAAAAACGCTTTGGAAATCGCAGAAGAAAAAGGCCTGAATTACAAATTCAAATCCATAGGAAATTCTTCGATCCACCATCCAAACACGATCAAACTTAACCTCAAGAAAGGCGACAAGCAGATCGAAGTAGTGGGCGAAAGCTTAGGCGGCGGTGTGATAAATATTGCAGAGTTAGATGGATTTACGGCCAACTTCTCCGCTTCAAATCACACACTCATAATCAAAGCAGGTGATATTTCAGGAGCAATTGCCTTTATATCAGGGGTCATTGCACAGGAAAAAACCAATATTGCTACGATGTCTGTTTCCAGGAAAGGGAAAAACGCTGTAGCGTGCCATGTCATTGAAATGGATTCGGGAATCAGAGAAATAACCACGCTCTACCTAAAATCCCTTCCCTGGATCACCGAACTGATCTACATTCCGGATATTGACTTATAAATTGCATTTAATCCAACTCAAACTAAACCAACCAAGTATGAAGAAAATTTTTCTGGGAGTCATTCTATCAATCTGCGTTAGTTCTATTTCCCTTGCACAAGGAGGAAATTCCTCACAAGTCTATGATCTTCAAACTTGCATTGATATAGCACTTGAAAACAATCTCAGCCTTAGACGAACGGAGCTCAATCAAGGGATTATTGAGGCGGACTTGCTCACCAACCAAGGGCGTCGATTACCTAGTCTTACCGCCTTCGGAAGCTCAGGTTATCGTTGGGGTCGATCAATTAACCCTGTGACTAACTTGTTTGAAACCCGTCGAATTGGGAACATCAACACACAGATAAATTCCAACATGCCCATTTTCAACGGCATGCAGATCAATAATACAATTGCTCAAGCGAGAAAAAATCTGGAATCAGGACAATATACCCTTGCGGCTGCTCAAAATGACATTACTCTTAACGTGATCAATCTATTCATTGATGTGGTATTCAACAGAGAGCAGGTAAAAATTGCTGAAAACCAATTAAAGACTACCACGGATCAATTTGAAAGAACCAAAATACTTGTGGATGCAGGTTCTCTTCCTATTACCAATCAGCTCGACCTTCAATCTCAAAATGCCACCAATCAAGTCAATTTGATCAATGCTCAAAATGGATTGAGACTTGCCAAATTATCCCTTGCTCAAGCAATGGTAATCCCATTTACGAATGATTTTGATGTGATTGAACCAGAATTTGAGGTTAGCCAAGCAGTATTGGCATCAGAGGAGCCGTCTGAAATCTACGAGATCGCTGTAAACCTTCTACCACAAATAAAGGCTGCTGAAGCAGATGTAGAAAGTGCCGAACTCGGAGTGAAAATCGCTAAAGGTGCTTTCATGCCATCACTCGGCCTAGGTGTAGCAATCTTTTCAAACTACGTGGATCAAGCTTTCTTACCAGGGACTAGTGAAATTGTACCGTTTAGAACTCAAATAGACAACAATTTATCGCAATCCGGTAATCTTCAGCTAACCATCCCTATTTTCTCTAACTTTAGTAATAAAGCCAGTCTTCAGCGTGCAAGAGTGCAGAAACAACTTGCTGAAGTTGCTGAACAAGAAGCCAAAAACACGCTCAGACAACAGATCGAAACCGCCTACACGCAGGCATTAGCGGCAGAACAATCCTATGAGGCATCTTTGATTCAAGTGAAAAGTCTGGAGGAAACTTTCAGAATGTCACAGCAGCAGTTTGAACTTGGCGCAATCAATTCGGTAGATTTTCAAGTCGCTCAAAATAATCTTTTCAATTCCCAAGCAGATCTGATCAACGCCAAATATTCATACATCTTCAGAGTGAAAGTTCTTGACTTTTATCTCGGCAACCCCATCAACTTAAACTAAACCATGGCT
>CAYTXN010000405.1:0-3122 GCA_964441195.1 uncultured Limnohabitans sp. | reverse complement strand
TTACTATGGCTATGGACAAAGGTCTTAGCCTTCGGGAAACCGAGGATTTTGTTGATAGTTGTTCAGATTTTGTTGACATCGTAAAACTAGGATGGGCGACATCTTATGTCACCAAACACCTAAATGAGAAGCTTGCTGTTTATAAGGCTGCGGGAATTCCTGTTTATCTCGGGGGGACACTTTTTGAAGCCTTTATCGTAAGAGGCCAATTTGAAGATTACCAGCGAGTGCTTGATAAGTATAATTTGGAATTTGCTGAAGTTTCAGATGGCTCAATCTCACTGAATCATGATAAAAAGTGTGAGTTCATCTCAACACTTTCAAAACAAGTCACTGTTCTTTCAGAAGTTGGATCAAAAGACGCAGCGAAAATCATTCCTCCGTACAAGTGGATCGAGCAAATGCAGACTGAACTTCAGGCTGGAGCTTGGAAAGTTATCGGCGAGGCACGTGAAGGTGGAAATGTCGGACTTTTCCGTGATTCTGGTGAAGTTCGGCAAGGACTAGTGGAAGAGATTTTAACCCAAGTTCCTGAAGAAAAGATAATCTGGGAAGCCCCACAAAAATCTCAACAGGTCTGGTTTATTAAGCTTTTGGGTGCAAATGTCAATCTTGGAAATATCAGCCCTTCGGAAATCATTCCACTGGAAACTATCCGTCTGGGACTTAGAGGAGACACTTTTGATCATTTCTTAGGAGAAATCAAACTCTAATAAAATCAAATTAAAACGAGGCTGATCGATTTATTGGTCAGCCTTTATTTTTGTGTATGAACTCAATAAAAAAATATGTCCTGACTTATTTTAAAGGCATGGCAATGGGTGCGGCAGATATTGTCCCAGGAGTCTCCGGAGGTTCTATTGCTTTGATTGCTGGGATTTATCAAGAATTGCTCGACAGTATTAATTCGTTTTCCTTAGAGAATCTCAAACTTCTTACAAAAGGAGAGGTCAAAAGGTTTTATAAGGCGGTCAATGGGTCTTTTTTATTGAGTCTTTTGCTCGGGATTCTTACCAGTATTTTTGTGCTTTCGAGCTTGATTACTTTTTTGATGAGTGATCACCCCATTCCTTTGTGGTCATTTTTCACTGGACTGATTCTAGTAAGTGCATTTATAATTTTGAAAGAAATCAAACGATGGCATTTGGGTGTGGTGCTTGCTGTTTTGGTAGGAACTATTTTAGCCCTATGGGTGACCAATTTACCTCCTACCACCACCCCTGATACCTTGTGGTTTACTTTTATTGCAGGATCCATTGCCATCTGTGCGATGATTTTGCCAGGCATTAGCGGTAGTTTCATCTTGTTGATTCTTGGGCAATATGAAGGAATTCTTCAGGCAGTGACAGAGCGAAATTTCATGAAGCTTTTTGTGTTTGCTTTGGGGTGCATTGTCGGAATCTTGTCTTTTAGCAGGGTAATTTCCTGGTTATTGAGAAAGTACCATTCAGCGACAATTGGCCTTCTATCAGGTTTTATGTTAGGCTCGGTCAACGAACTTTGGCCGTGGAAGATTGTCACGGCTTGGCGTAAATCCTCTAGTGGAGAGCAAAAACCGTTTTTGACTGAAAACGTTTTTCCTGGAAGTTATATGGAGCAAGTGGGAGAGCCACCGCAAATATTTGCTGCTGTTTTAGCCTTTGCATTTGGAATCGGACTGGTACTCTTCATTGAATGGTTGGCCGAAAAACTGATGAAATCATGAGAAAATTTGGACTGATCGGATACCCGTTAACTCATTCATTTTCCAAGAAATATTTTACCGCCAAATTTGAAAAAGAGGCGATCTCGAATTGTCAATTTGATCTCTATGAGATTGCTGATATTTCAGATTTTGAAAACGTCCTAACGGAAAATCCCGGTTTGGAAGGCATGTCTGTGACCATTCCTTATAAGCAGGACGTGATCCGTTTTTTGAATGAATTGGATCCTGCTTGTGAACAAATAGGTGCCGTCAATTGCATTCAAATCCGAAATGGATATCGAAAGGGCTTCAATACCGATTACATTGGATTTAAGGAATCCTTGAAAAATTGGCTTGGTATAGAAATCCCAAAAGCTTTGGTTTTGGGTACGGGAGGAGCTTCAAAAGCTGTGAGAGTTGCCTTAAGAGATCTTGGAGTCGATTTTTTGGCGGTTTCAAGAAGTCCAAGAGAAAATCAAATCACCTATTCCGATTTGAAAAGTAATCCAGCATTTCTTCAAAAATTTCCACTGATTATCAATACAACACCGCTTGGTACTTTTCCAAAAACAACGGAGATGCCCGAAATTCCTGTGGAAATGCTAAATGAGTCTCATCGCGTATATGATTTAGTTTATAATCCTGAAGAAACTATGCTAATGAGAGCTTGCCGAGAAAAAAGTGGAAAGGCAAAAAATGGAATGGATATGCTGGAACTTCAAGCAGAGGCTGCTTGGACAATCTGGAATTCTTAAATTATTCTCATGAACAAAGCAATTCTACTAATCCAATGCCCTGACAAAAAGGGAATCGTTTCGGAGGTATCGCGTTTTTTGTACTCCTACAATGGGAATATTCTCGAAGTTGATCAGCATGTTGATGAAGAAATGGGCCTGTTTTTCATGCGGGCGGCATGGGAGTTGGATTCTTTTTCTTTGAAAAAAGACGAGATCGCAACAAGATTTGAAACCGAAATCGGCCAGAAGTTTGGAATGGAATTCAAACTCCATTTTAACTTTCCAAAGCCGAGGATGGCGATTTTTGTCAGCAAGCTTTCACATTGTCTTTTTGATATTTTAGGCAGACATCATGCTGGTCAGCTTGAGGTGGATATTCCGCTGGTGATTTCCAATCATGGTGATCTGAAAAGTATTGTGAAGGCTTTCGGGATTCCTTTTTTTCATATTCCAATAACCTCCTCAAATAAAAAGACTGCCGAATCTGAGCAGTTAGAGTTATTGAGGGAGCATCGAGTAGATTTTGTTGTCTTGGCTCGCTATATGCAGATTATTTCAGGAGAATTTATCAAGAAATTCCCTAATCGAATTATCAATATTCACCATTCATTTTTGCCGGCTTTTGTTGGAGCAAGACCCTATCATGCGGCCTATGAACGTGGTGTGAAGATCATCGGTGCGACGGCACATTACGTGACTGA
>CAYTXN010000404.1:0-3124 GCA_964441195.1 uncultured Limnohabitans sp. | reverse complement strand
TTAAATCAAGCCCAGATAGAGAAATATTTGTGCGATTACTATGGTGTAAAGCATATTCTCTGGGTGGAGGATGGCATTATCGGTGATGACACTGACGGGCATATCGATGACATCACGCGCTTTGTGAATGAAGATACTGTGGTGACTGTGGTGGAGGAAAACAAGTCCGACGAAAACCATAAAATCCTTGCAGAGAACCTGAAGCTTCTCAAAAAGATGCGGCTGGAAAGCGATAAGCAGTTGAATATTATCGAATTGCCGATGCCAAGTCCGGTGATTTATGAAGATCAGAGACTTCCGGCTTCCTATGCTAATTTCTACGTAGGAAATGAGGTCGTTGTAGTTCCGACCTTCAGAGATAAAAACGATCAAAAAGCTTTAGACATCCTGACGGATTGCTTTCCAACGCGGAAAGTGGTTGGTATTGACAGCACGGATATCATCTGGGGATTGGGCTCATTTCATTGCTTGAGTCAGCAGGAACCTTTGGTTCAGTAGGCAGTTCACAGTGGTCAGTGGTCAGTGGTCAGTGGTTAGTCGTAGTTGCAGAAAGTAAAGTAAAAAGTATAAAATCAGAAATCTGAAATAGGAAGGCAGTCTTTAGAGATTGCCTTTTTTGTTTCCATGAAGCTCACTAATGGCACGGATGAGCACAGATTAAATTCATCTGCATCATCTGTGAGCAAAATTTTACACCTTTTTGACCATTTTTATAAAACACCCATCTACAGAAATTCTACCTTATACATGACTCTCAGTTTAAAATATTCCTTAATTTCAAACCAAATACCTAAGAACAATGGAAGAACCAATTTTGGAGAAGAAAAAGGATAAGGATAAAACCGAGCGAGAGCGGCAGACTTTTTATCGTGTAACATTCAAAAACAACTGTAATCTCCTCCAAATCGCTGACAATAAGGCGAATATCATTATCAGTATCAATGCCTTGGTGATTTCATCCACGATTGCAATCCTTGGATATGGTTCGATGTCCAATTTGATTGAAATCGATTCGCCTCTAACCATCGTGCCTATTTTACTTTTTTTGACGGTTATTCTTTCTTCCACCATGTTGGCAGTTCAAGCAGCAAAGCCTTCCATTATCGGAAAGGCAAAAAGTGGACAGAATCAACCCAAATCAAGCTTGATGTTCTTTGGTGAAAGTTCTAAATACACGATGGATGATTACTTGGAAGAAACCAAAAAGATGCTTGCAGCTAAGGATACAATACAAGATCACATGTCAGTTTCCCTTTATTACCAAGGGAAAGTTTTGGATCGTAAGTATAAATTAATCCGCAAGGCCTATGAAGTATTTGTGCTTGGATTGGCGATAGGTATCGTGTTTTTTATCGCAGTTTTACTTTTTTAGGTTTTTCATTAACAGGAATACTCAAATCTTCACTTTTCATTTTAGCGGTATTTGGATTAAAGAGCAATAGGTGCATATTTATGCCAAACCTAATTTGACTTATTAATTCACCCTTTTGAATATGTTAGCTCTTTTTTTAATTCTATTAATTCCATTTCAGTCCCCACAAACATTTCCCGATAGCATTCAAAGTGTAATTTCTAATTCTCAAGATGACTCGCTGAAAGCAATTCTCTATTATGATCTTGGGAAACATTTCTATGCAATAGATCAAGATACGGCCATTTATTTTGCTAAAAATTCCATTCAATTAGCTGAAAAGCTTGGATTGGAGAAAATCAAAGGAAACTCACTCAATATCATGGGTGTTGCGCAGTTAATTCGATCGGAATATGAGGATGCATTGACAGCTCATCTCGAAGCACTAAAAATCAGAGAGACGCTCCAAGACTCCACCGGGCTGCTGGAATCTAATCTCAATATCGGTAACGTCTATTACCGAAATGGAGAAATGGCAAAAGCAGCAGAGATGTACAAAAAGGCACTCGTGTATGGGGTGGCACTTAAAAATCTTCGTGGGCAATCCTTGATTTACAACAATCTCGGAAACTACCACAGTGACCGATTTACCAAAAATAAAAGTCAGGAAGACTATGACTTGGCTTTGGATTATCTCCAAAAATCATTGGAATTAAAAGAAGAACTTAAGGATTTTCGAGGTTCAGTAAATACCCTAACACAGCTTGCCGCACTCAGTCAAGAGAATGACCGTGAAAAAGCCGGCGGATATCTGGTCAGAGCGCTCTCGATTGCAGATTCCAATCAGGATATTGAAAACAAGATTGTCGTATTGAATGAGCTTTCGAATTACTATCTGCAGGTTAATGATTTTGCTAAAGTAAAAGAGTATGGGTTACAGGCCTATCGAATTGCCAAAGAAGCCAGTTCGCAGTATTACATAGGTGTTTCTGCAGAATACTTAGTGGATGCAGCTGTAGGTCAAAATGATTACAAAAGTGCTTTTGAATACTTGACGATCAAGAAAGCTGCCGACGATGCTATGTTCAATGACAATCGCCAAAAGGTCCGCGAGGAATTGTTGATACAATATGAAACAGAAAAGAAAGAACTTGAAAATGATCGCTTGATTCAGGAACAGCAATTTCTTGATCTAACACTGCGCCGAAGAAACGAATTGCTGATTGGATCGGGCCTACTTTTACTGGTGTTCGGGGTTTTGGTTTGGGTTCAAAAAAGGAACAATCAAAAACTCAAACGGGCTCATGATGCTCATGAAAAAGCCCATAATCTTGCCCAGGCTCAAAAACATCAAATTCAAACTCAAGCTGATAAACTCAATCAGGCCAACCTCGCATTGACTAAGGCCAATCGATTTAGAGATAAGATTTTCTCGGTTATTTCACATGATCTTCGTGCTCCTTTTTCCTCACTGCATAGCATTATTCAACTCTGGGATAAAAAGATGCTATCTGAAGAAGAACTTCAGGAAGTGATGCCCTTGATTGCAAGAGATACACATTCGCTTTCTCAGATGCTAAATAATCTATTGATGTGGTCCAGAGAGCAGATGGGCATGGAGGAAGTTCAGCTAAGTAAATTCGATCTTGGAGAAATAGTCCATGAAAGCGTAGAGCTGCTAAAGCCTCAACTAGTGCACAAAAATCTGGATTTCAGACATGAAAATGGGCAAGGATATGAAATCAACACAGATCGAGAACGCTTAAGCTTTAT
>CAYTXN010000403.1:0-3125 GCA_964441195.1 uncultured Limnohabitans sp. | reverse complement strand
CAGGAGAGATTCCGACACCTTCCACGGCCCATTCTCCATTGACATCATAGAATCCTCCTCGAGGTGCAACCATTCGACCGCCGTCCACAAAAGGCGGTGTATCCCATGTTCCAACCAGTCCTCCCCATGTTTTTGTACCGATCAGTGGTCCGATTTTCATCTTGTTGAAAAGGTAGGGAAGGAGGTCTCCACCCGAACCTGCGCGCTCGTTGATCAGCATTACTTTTGGACCCCAAATGCCCGACATCGGTGTCGTGAAGGGCCGGTGATCATTTGCTCTGGAATTGAAATAGCCATGCAGGTTGCGGGCCATGATGTCCACCATGTAGTCAGCTGCCGAACCTCCGCCGTTGTTCCGCTCGTCGATCACAGCTCCTTTTTTATCCTGCTGCGCAAAATAATAGCGATTGAATGAGGTGTAACCAGGCTGCCCGGTGTTTGGAATATAGACATAGGCAAGCTTTCCATCGGAAAGCTCATCTACTTTTCTACGATTTCCCTCAACCCAATCAATGTTTCGCAATTGGCCTTCATTAGCCACAGGAATGACTTGAATGACTCTCGATCCTTCCAATCCTGCTTTCGAATTCAAGTGGATCTTCGTTGGCTGATTGGCCGTTCCTTCAAAATACGTATAGAAATTGGTTCCGGGTTCTATCGCTTTTCCGTTGACTCCGACTACATATTCACCGACTTTTGCCATAGCTCCAGGCTGAGAAAGCGGGGATTTCAGGTTTGGATTCCAGCTTTCGCCATTATAGATTTTTTTGATTCGATAGTTTCCATTGACCACTTCATAATCTGCTCCCAGCAAACCTATTGGCACAGAATTGACTTCAGGAAAGTCTCCGCCTCTCGTGTAGCTATGTCCAACTGCCACTTCGCCACCGATGATATCGATGATGTAATTCATGTCACTACGGTGTCTGACATGATCGACCCATGGCTTGTACCAAGTATAAATATCATCCCAAGGAGCTCCGTGTACATTATCCACGTAAAGGAAGTCCCGCTGATATCTCCAGCCTTCTCGATAGATCTGCTGCCATTCGTCCATGGGATTCACTTTGACTTTCATAGAACTGATGGCTTTCAATGCGCCATCTCCTGACTTTTTACCCGAACCTGAAGTTTCCACGATTCCCCAAGTACTTCCACTTTGGTAGAGTAGGGACTTTCGGTCTTTGGAAACGATGACTTGATTTACACTTGGGAAAAAGACCTCAGATTTACGCTTTTTCAGGTCGTATTTATGAAGAGTTGTGCCTTGATTTGGGATACTTTCCATGTAGAAAACAAAACCCTCAGGAGCCGAAGCAAGCCCGGTATAGTTTCTCGAAGGAATGTCAATTGCGACTATTCGGTTTTGAATTCCGGCTTCATTGATTTTTACTGTGACAGGAGTTTCAGCTTTTTTTTCTTCCTTTTTCGCTTCAGTTTCTTCATCGCTTTGAGGTAAAAGCGGAGAAGAATCAGCAGCATTTAAAACCGCCAAATATAAGCTTCTGGTGATCGGATGGTCATAGCTACTCATGTCCAACCAACCTGTATTCAAACCGAAATCCGTACTGGCAAGGAAATAAAGGTACTTGCCACTTTCATCCCAAACCGGGGAGATTGCATCCGCCATTGCATCGCCAATCTGGATTTTTTTACCTGAGTCCACGTTCAGGACAAAAACCGACTTGAATTGATTGTCCATCAGTCGGACATAGGCAATCCACTTTCCGTCTGGTGACCAAACCGGATTCATGCTGCGATTGGGATGCGCAAAGCGATCGGTTTCCACCACTTTGGCATTTCCCGAAGCCACATTGACCACCCAAATCTGATAGTCCGTGTCCGTAAAAGCGATGTGGGCTCCATCCGGTGACCATTCAGGTTTGAAGAAGAAGCTCGGATCGGGGAGGTTGATTTTCTTTTGGATGCCGCCGTCCTGATCAGCGATGACCAATTCGTATTCTCCTTTAGCATCTGAAAAATAAGCGATCTGCATTCCATCCGGAGACCATATTGGTGCTCTTTCGGCTGATTTTGAAGTGTTGGTTACATTTCTTCCAGCTCCGTTTTCCTTAGGAATAGTGATGATTTCACCGCGAAATTCAAAAATTGCCCGCTGACCGGTTGGAGAAAGTTGAGGATTGGTAAGGTCATTTCCTTTGACATCCACCCAGCGTTCTCTGGCCCAGTGGAAGTCACCATTGACTGTGATGTTTAGCTTTTGACTCTGACCGGTTTGGGGATTGAATAGATGCAAAAAACCACCTTGTTCATAGACGATTTCTGAACCGTTGGCATCCAAGCTTTTGATATCAAAGTCTTTTAGGAAGGTTTCTTGCTTCTCTTGTCCAGTTGCTGGATCAAAAGACCAGATATTGGCTAGGAAATCCCGCTCAGAAATGTAGAAAACCTTACTCCCCAACCAAACTGGATCGGTGTGTCGCTCATTGTCGGTTTGAGGAGTCATTTTCAGACTGAAATCTTTGAGATCTACGATCCAAATGGGTTTGGCTTGACCCCCTCGGTGATTTCTCCACTCCGGATCCCAAAAGGAAATCTGCTGATAAGCAATGTGATTTCCAGCCGGCGATATTTCACCGTTTACTGCTCTGGGAATTGCCAATGATTCAGGCAGTCCACCGTTTTTGCTGATTTTGAAAAACTTGGATTCCTGAGTGGCATGGCCTTCTCTTCCGGAAGTGAAGGTGATGTGGTTGCCGTCTGGAGTCCAACCAGTCACCAGATCTGCGCCTGGGTGCCAAGTCAGACGTTGGGGTTCTCCACCTTCTGAATTGATTAGGTAGACATCCGTGTTACCATCGTATTCCGCTGTAAAGGCGATATGTTTTCCATCAGGAGAAAAGTGGGGGAGCGTTTCCTCACCTTCATTGCTGGTAAGTCGGATAGCAATTCCTCCGGTTTTTGGAACTTTCCAGAGGTCATTGGCATAGACAAAGACGATTTCGGTTTGGCTTAGGGTGGGTTGACGAAGCAATTGGGTTCCTTGCCCAAAAGCAAAACCAGCCATTCCAACAGTTAGGATTAGGGTAAATATTCGTTGCATACGATTGGTATATGTGATTAGAATAAAAGTAGGTCACTTGGGATCAATTCCACAAACCGAT
>CAYTXN010000402.1:0-3141 GCA_964441195.1 uncultured Limnohabitans sp. | reverse complement strand
CCGACGATTTATGTGTCAGGGCCTTTTATCCAAAAAGCTCCCTATCCCAATACCGAAGAATTCCGCTGGGGCGTGAATGGGGCAGCTGATGCACGGGCAAAAGTCAAAAAACTTATCGATGCCGGAGTTGATGTGATCAAACTGATTGATCAAGATCAAATGACTCTTGAAGAAGCCCAAGCCGTAGTTGATGAAGCGCATAAATATGGAAAAATGGTCGTTGGCCACTCGCACCGACCTGACGAAATCCGAATCGGACTTCAGATCGGAGTTGACAATTTTGAACATACAGGTTTGAGTTCAGCGCCAGAATATCCTGCGGACATCATGCTGATGTTAAAAGAGCGAGCGGCTAAGATGAACCTTGGTCCACTCTTTTGGACACCAACGGTGGAAGGGCTTTTCAACTACGAATATGTGCGTGATAATCCAGAGAAGCTGGATGACCCTTCTTGGCATTTGGATTTACCGGATTCTATCATTTGGGATATTCGGGCATCCCTTCGCTTTCCCGGAAGGATGTCTTACTTCCAACTCACGCCTGTCAGAAAGCCAACTTTAGACCGAAAATTTGCCCAATTGAAAGAAAGTGGAGTAGTGATGCTCGTGGGCACTGACAGTGGAATTCCTATGAAATTTCACAGTCAAAGTACTTGGAACGAACTTGATGTTTGGGTGAATCATTTTGGAATGGATCCCTTGCTGACGATCAAAGCTGCGACCTATTGGCCTGCGGTGGCCATGAAAGTGGATAAGGACTATGGGACCATTTCCGAAGGAAAATATGCAGATATCATCGCTGTCCGAGGAGATGTAGTTCGCTATATCAACTTATTACAAAATGTGGATATGGTGATAAAGCATGGGAAGCGAGTGAAGTGATTCTCATTTTGCAGTAATCATACGCAGTTTTCAGCAGGTAGTATAATTTGAAAAAGAGGTGAAATCTGATTTAGATTCACCTCTTTTTTATTTACCCCAAAAACCTCCTCATTTCCTCCACTACGGCATGCGGCTGCTCAGCGTGAAGCCAATGGCCTGCATCCGCTACAAATTCCAGTTGATAGTTAGGAAAGTGAGCCTCCAAGTCTGGAAGATCTTTTTGTTGAATGTAATTGGAATTTGCTCCGGCGAGAAAAAGGGTTGGGCCATCGAATATTGAGCCTTCCTCCAATGCTTCACCTACGTTTTCGATGTTTTTGGAAATTACCGGAAGGTTGATTTTCCAAGCAAATCCATCACTGTCCCGAGTTAGACTTTTCAGCAAAAACTGCCGGATTCCAAGTTCTGAAATGTACTTCGACAACTGATCATCAGCTTCTTTTCTGGATTTGATTTCTTTCAGATTCAAAGAATTCAAGCCTTCTAAAATCGTCTGGTGATGGATTGGATAATACCTTGGAGCAATGTCAGCTACAATCAGTTTTTCCACTCGCTCAGGATATTTCACAGCGAAATTCATCACCGTTTTTCCACCCATAGAGTGACCCATGAGAAAGGCTCTTTCCAATCCCTCAGCATCAAAAAGCTCTTTCAAATCTTCTGCCATCACGGTATAATTCCATTCATCGGAATGCGGAGAATCTCCGTGATTTCGCTGATCGACAAGGTAAAGCGTGTAATGTTCCACCAATTCTTTGGCGATTGAAAACCAATTATCCAAAGAGCCAAAAAGGCCGTGGAGGATAACGAGTGGAGGGCCGGAGCCGGATTTTTTGAAGTTTAGTTTCATGGTTTAGTTTGTCAACGGTCGACGGTCCACAGACGACAGCCGCGGAATGATAGAGTTAAATTTTTCTTTTCTAAAATGAATTTCGAAGTGACTGAATTTTAATGATCAGAGACTCATAAGAGGTATATAATCTTGAAAATTCCTCTTCACTGATAATGCTCCTTTTCCTACCGAGATATAAACAGCTTACCACTTCAATCGCAGATCGGATCGAATATCCGAGGAACTTTTTGAATTCAGCATTTGACTGACCTGTAGAACCTTCTGCAATATTTAATGCAACCGAGTCCGCAGCGCGCTGCATTTGACTACTCAATACAAATCGTTCATCCACAGGAAATGTCTTGACCAATTTGCTCACCTCAGCTGAGAGATTGATTGCCAAATCCCACACTCTTAAATCCTCAAATTTAAAGGCCATGATTTTGTGGTTAAATGATTAATTGTTGCTTGAAGTTCTCCAAAACGAGCCGTGGACTGTCGTCTGTGGACTGTTGACTAAATTTCAAGCTGCCTCCGATACATCTGAATCGTATTTTCCAATCCATAATACAATGCATCGCATATCAAGGCATGACCAATAGAGACTTCTTCGAGGAACGGAATCTGCTGCTTCAAGTAAGCTAAATTATGCAAGTCCAGATCATGTCCGGCATTCAGGCCAAGGCCCAATTCTTTGGCAAGGTGCGCAACTTCCACATAAGGTCTTACGGCTTTCTCCCGATCCTGATGGTAATGTGAGGCATAAGGTTCGGTATATAATTCCACCCGATCTGTGCCAGTGAGCTTGGCGGGCTCAAAATACTTTGCCTCCGGATTGATGAAGATGGAAACTCGAGTTCCGATTTCGTGCAATTCCGCAACGATTTCCTGAAGCAAGGTTTGGTGTCCAATCGTATCCCAACCAGAATTGGAAGTGATCGCGTCGGGTGGATCAGGCACGAGTGTGGCTTGGGTAGGCTTGACGGCTCGAATCAATTGCATAAAGCGCTGATCAGGATAGCCTTCGATGTTGAATTCTGTAGTCACCACTTTTGCCAAATCCATTGCATCCTGATAGCGAATGTGGCGCTCATCAGGTCTTGGGTGAACTGTAATTCCCTGAGCACCAAATCGCTCACAGTCCAAAGCCACTTTGACCACGTTGGGATTATCCGCTCCTCGGGCATTGCGCAGCGTGGCAATCTTGTTAATATTTACACTGAGTTGAGTCATATCCGTTTTGAAAAAGGTATTTTTACCCCGTATTATTGATATAACACAAACTTAGGACTAATGGCTTTAAAGCAGAAAGTAGAAGGCGAAATAAAATCCGCCATGATTGCCAAGGACAAGGTACGGTTGACGGCTTTGCGTGCGATCAAATCGATGATTCTTCTCGAGGAAACCAAAGGAGGATTCTCCGGAGA
>CAYTXN010000401.1:0-3146 GCA_964441195.1 uncultured Limnohabitans sp. | reverse complement strand
TTTCTTGAATTATTAAGCATCAAAGGGCCTGTTGTAACCCAAAGCAAATGGAAGTTGGCGTTGTTGGAAATAGAGGGAAAAATTCCTGAGTTGGATGCTGATTTTTTGCCTATTGACTGGAAAAACAGACCTTATCCCAGATCTACACAGGAATTTGGTACCGCGTGGGCAAAAGGGATGATATCACCTATTTTAAAAATTCCCTCAATTAGAATCCCTCTTAAAAGTTATCCCCAAGAGCACAATTTATTGATAAATCCACTGCACAAGGAATTTGCCAATACAGTCAAACTCATAGAAGAATGGGATGTGACTTTTGAAGTAAATGGTTGAATTGGAGAGCAAAAGCTTTTCCCTAAAATCAAAAAACAAATGCGGTAAAAATCAAAAAAGGCCGAATCCTAATTGGAATCGGCCTTTTCGGTTTATGATTTCAAACTATAATTTGGAGCTTCTCGAGTCACACTCACATCGTGTGGGTGAGACTCTTTAACTCCGGCAGTTGTGATTTTGACGAATTTGCCATTTTCCTGAAGATCTTCGATCGTCCCAGTTCCGCAATAACCCATCCCGGCTTGCAGACCACCAACTAGCTGGTACAACACTTCAGAAACTAGTCCTTTGTAAGGAACTCTTCCTACAATACCTTCGGGTACCAATTTTTTAATATTGTCTTCCGCATCTTGAAAATAGCGGTCTTTGGAACCAGACTCCATTGCTTCCAAAGAACCCATTCCGCGATACGACTTGAATTTTCTTCCTTCGAAAATGATCATTTCACCCGGAGCTTCTTCTGTACCAGCAAGCAACGAACCGATCATAATGGAGCTTCCACCAGCTGCGATAGCTTTGACCAAGTCTCCGGAATATCGAATTCCACCATCAGCGATTACAGGAACTCCTGAGCCTTTTAAAGCTTCTGCACATTCAAAAACTGCAGAAAGCTGAGGAACTCCAACGCCAGCAATTATCCGTGTTGTACAGATCGAGCCTGGACCAACTCCTACTTTCACCGCATCTGCTCCAGCTTCTGCTAGGGCAATTGCTGCTTCTGGTGTAGCAATATTTCCCACAATTACTTCAAGATCAGGGAAAGCAGCCTTAATCCTTTTGCAAGTTTCGATTACCCCTTTGGAATGTCCGTGAGCGGTATCGATAGAGACGACATCAACACCGGCATTTCTCAAGGCTTCTACTCGATCTACGATGTCTGCGGTAACACCAACCGCAGCACCTACACGAAGACGTCCGTATTCGTCTTTACAGGCATGGGGCTTATCTCTTCTCTTAAGAATATCCTTGTAAGTAATCAATCCTGAAAGCTTGTATTCATCATCTACGATCGGAAGTTTTTCGATTTTATATTCCTGAAGAATCTCTTCCGCCTGTCCCAAAGAAATCCCCGATTTAGCAGTGATCAGATTTTCTTTAGTCATGATATCTCGGATCAATCGATTTTGATCTTTAATAAAGCGGAGATCACGGTTGGTGATAATGCCTTTTAAAACTTTATCTCCATCTACCACAGGTATACCACCAATATGATACTCACGCATGATGGTCTCTGCATCGCGGACTTTGGAATCAATGTGAAGTGTGATAGGATCGAGAATCATTCCCGCTTGAGAACGCTTTACTTTACGAACTTGAGCAGCTTGCTTCTCAATGGTCATATTTTTATGAATAAAACCCAATCCGCCTTCTAAAGCTATTGCAATAGCAAGTTCGGCTTCTGTAACGGTGTCCATTGCTGCGGATACCAAGGGGATATTCAGTCTGATTTTTTTTGTGAGTTGGGTTGAAGTGTTAGTCTCGCGTGGGAGTACTTCGGAATAACCCGGAACAAGAAGCACGTCATCGTAGGTAAGCGCTTCGTATAGGAACTTCGAGGAGTTTCGATTCATGGCAAATATTGGTTGTAGGTAACCCTATTTGCCCGTCAAAGTTACACACAAAACCCAATGTCATCCCATCCAAAAGCAAAATAAATATGGAAATACTAACATAATGTTGTGCTTTTTGGAAGAAGCTTTGGGAAATATTGATTTAGAATGGCCAAATTCCTTTTCCCTGAATAGCCAACCATAGTGTTGCCGAACTGAGTAAAAAATATATTAGCCCAACGGTTCCAGAAATTAATGAGTTGTCTTTCCAAAAAACCCACGCTAAAAGCGGAAGAACCTGAAGTGCATGTAAGCCAAGAAAATGGAAAATTCGCAAGTCCCCATAGGCTTTTGCCCAACCTAGAAGAAAAATCCCTTCCTGCCCGTCAGGGGCTCCAACAGTATGCCCCAACCTACTTGCCATCACAAAACCTTCGAAACCTGCAATAAGAAAAATGATCAATCCCGCCCGTATAGCAAGTGCGTAACCAGATGGTAGACTTTTAACTTTTCGAAAGAGAAAGAAAAACCAAAGCACCACAAAAGAATTGATGGTGATCACAATTCCCATTATTTGAAAAATTATTCCATCAAGGATGGAGCTAATGTTGAAATGGGATAATTTCCCTTGTGCAGCTTGAATCGTAATCAAAACAAGCTCGATGGCCATCAAAATGAAGATCCAAAGACTAATTCTTCTGACATTCCTAGGTTCCTCTAGATAATCCAAAAACCAACCCATAGTCCAAAAAAAGATACCGATCGAGACAAAAAACTTTAGGGGCTTAATCCAGACATTCACTCCTTGCAATTCTCTTTGATCAACCAAAGGAAAGAATGCCAACAAGGCCGCCAATAAAAAACAAAATGTGCCCGATTTAGCTAAAAAATAATTTCTTCGATTTAATTCAGTGTAGAAGGTTTTCAGCATAGGGATCTTGCGGAAATTTTTTCAAATAAATTATTCTTACTATGAAATAAAGTAAAAGCCCCGTGGGACCAAGCAAAAATGTCAACAACAGACAGGGCAACAGGATCCAACGATTGATACCTCGCTTATCTGCATCATGACAAATCCACATGCCTACGAAGAGATCAAAAACCAAATAGTGGATCCATCCAGCGAGTAAAGCATCGTCGTTTGAAAAGAGAGTTTTAACATTAGCTAATGTATCAAACCCACCTCCACTGTCTGCTGAAATTCCTTTCAGGATATATAAAAGGTAGATAACAGACATGCTTGTAAATACAAAAGAAAAAAGT
>CAYTXN010000400.1:0-3147 GCA_964441195.1 uncultured Limnohabitans sp. | reverse complement strand
ATATTCTTGTAAGGTCTATTTTGTTTAAAAAATCCCCGATAAGTTGTCGGGGTATTTTTTTGTCTTTTCTATTCTGATTAAATTGGACTTTGATTCCGATTTAAGTGATTTTTAATCGATTTTTCGCTTAATAATTATTTTCTAACCAATTGTAAATCAAATGATAAGTCCATTTTTTTGAAAAATAACTCAATGTACTGAGTAAAATTACTCAATGAGAATTTTTGGTTACTATGTCTAGGAGATAGGAAAGGAGATTCATAAAGCCAATAGTGCAAATCTTTCGACTTGTGCTTAGGGTAATGCAGTCTTCGGACTGCTTCAATTGATAATAATTTATTCAATAGCAGCAAGCATCCGTCTTCTTTGGACATGTCAGAAGCCTTGAACCAATTTGATTAAAATGTTCCCGCAGATTTTCGCAGAAAAGGACACAGATTTTCACAGATTTTTTAAACACTGAATCATGAATTAATAATTTAACAGCAGTCCGAAGACTGCATAATTGTAGGTCAATGTCTGAAGACTCGAATCAGTTGTTGTAATTAAATTCTTTCCCTGCGCTCTCCGCGTCTCAGCGGTAAATTTCTTAAAACGAATAGCTTACCTGTGAGCCTCGATCTGGATCCAGCTCAATCTGCGCATAGACGCCGACTTCCTGCTGCAGTTCTTCTACGTGGCTGATAATGCCGACGATTCGGTTTTCGTGGCGAAGTGACTTAAGGGTTTCAAAGACCACCCGAAGTGCATTCCGATCCAAGGCTCCAAATCCCTCATCCAAAAAGAAAAAGCTCTGGTCAGCTTGATTGAGCGCTTTTACTTTTTCTGCTAAAGCCAAAGCAAGACAGAGCGAAGCCTGGAAAGTTTGCCCACCCGAAAGTGTCTTGAGCAGGCGCCGCTTTCCGCCATTCAGATAATCCACGACCCAAAAAGTGTTATCCTCATCAATCTCCAGACTGAGGCTGTTTTTACTGAGTTTCATAAATCGCACATTGGCGGTGTTGCATAATTCTTTCAAGTAAATCGAACTGACATACTTGACAAAACCGCTGCCGCGAAACAGGTTGTCCAGCTCCCGGAGGTAGCTCTCCCGGTTTTGGAGCTTAGAAAAGACAGCTTCGAGTTGTGACTTTTCTGCTAGATTCTTTTGGGCCTCCTTTATTTCCTGACCGAGGAGGATAAACTGATTTTGGAGAGTTTCTGCTTCAGATTTGAGCAGTTGCAGCTTTGCAGAAAGCTTCAAAAAAGACTCCTCTTCAAATTGGCTGACGTCCGGATTTTCCTCCAATTCACGAATTCGACTTTGTGCCACAGCCAAGTCCTGATCGAATTGGGTGATTTCTTTCAGGACTTTTTCCGCATCGAGTGAATGCTCAAATAGCCTGATCAACACAGTTTCATCTGGAAATCCAAAGTCTGTTTTTAGTTGCTCGAAATTGGCATTTAGTGTGACAAGCTTTTCTCCGGTTTCTTTTTTCATTCGGGAGAAAGTCTCCAAATCCGCCATATTTTTTGCTTGATATGAACGCTTTTCTTGAAGGCTTTTTTGTTTTCCTTCAAGTAATTCAATAATTCTTTGAATGTTTTCTTCCACTTTTTTAATTTCTTCCCGAATGATTTCGGGAGCTTTTTCATAAAATCCTTCACAGAAGGCTGGATCCTTGATTTCTTCCTGCTTGGTGGTGATTCCGGTTTGAATGGATTGCACTTTCAAGCGTACTTGAATTAGATCAATCTCGAATTTTTCAATCACTTCATGCCCAGTATCGAAGTTTTTTCGCAGAGTTTTGATCTCATGCTGTAGCTTCTCAAGCGTCTTTCCCGAGTCTGCGATTTTTTGGATTTGGGCAGAAAGTGCTTCTGTAGTTTCGATTTCTAGACTTGCCAATCTTGTTTTCAAACTGGCGAGCAGTAACGAAATCTCTTCAATTTCAGATTTCTTGGTTTGGGTGTTTTTTAGATTGTTTTCCTGATGGATTACCAGTTCATTCTGACGTTGAATGGCGCTGCTGATTTGTTCCAGAAGTACTTTTTCAGCTGAAATTTCCTTGTTTTTCTCATTCAATTGATTGACTTCACTTTCTGCCTGCAAAGGATCCGGATGCTGCAAAGCACCGCAAAGCGGACAGGCTTCCCCGTCGTGAAGGAGATGAATATGTGCCGCAAGCCCCTGCTTCTGAATGATTGAATCTCGTTCTGATTCGAAGGTTTTAAGCTGATTTTTTTGAGATTGAAGCCAGTTTTCGAGTGTATTCAATTCCGGAGGAACAGCTTTCAGGAGTTGATCGGATTCTTGATTAATTGCCGATCCAGCCTGATTCAGCTGTACTAAATCATCCGTGAGTTTCTTGAGTTGGATTTCCCAAGTTTTCCAATCCCGCTCCGCCGATTTCAATTCTGCCAACAGCGAACTGTCCATTGTTGGCATATTTTCGATTTCATCTTCGAGTTGCTGAATCTGGAGTTTCAAGGACTTTTGGGCCTTCTTTTTTTCTTCAATAGAAGGTTGAAGCGTATCGAGCAGATGCTGGGCAGCATTTAGATTTTGACGTAAAATCTGCAATTCCAGCACTTTTTTCAAATCACGAATTTTAGCTTCCCGCTGTGGTCTTTGCTGGTTTTTTTCCTTCAAGATCACTTCTTCTTTTTCCAGGTCAGCAACTTCTTGTTCAAATCTGCCTTTGAATCTTGCGCAATCTTCAACACTGACCGTGTATTTTTCCAACTCCACTTTCGCATCTTTAAGCTGATCCCAAACTGGCTTTAGATGAGTTTTGGCCGTGATGAACTCTTGATGAAGTTGGCGTTTGGATTCGATTTGGGGTTTTTTCTCCAGAAGTTCATCTCGAAGTGCTTGATATTTGAGCAGTTCTTGGTGCTTTCCTCGAAGGATTTCTTTCGCCCGATATTCTCTATCGACTGCTTTGACTAACTCCTCAGCTTGGGTTAAGTTAGCTTTCAACTTGGCATATAGCCCTTCTTTTTCTTCCAGATTTTCTTTAGTGAAAGCTTCCAAAGCCAAAAGCTGTGTCTCCAAGCGAATTTTCTCTTCCCGAACGGTTTTGAGCAGCGAGCCTGTTTTTCCAGAAAGATCAAATCGCTCCAAGCCAAAAAGCTCCTTCATCATCTCCGCCCGTGGACCGGGAG
>CAYTXN010000399.1:0-3161 GCA_964441195.1 uncultured Limnohabitans sp. | reverse complement strand
AGTCTCTGCCCAACTGCTTGAATTATCCGATTTTTTCAGCTTGGCATGTCATCCCCATTTTCATTCTCGGTTGTTTTCAAAATAGCCCGAATTCGATCGATATGAACTTGGGACATTTCGGCGCGCTCGAGGGCAGTGGGAGAACCTGCGCCTTTTCCTTCTCGGGCCATTTGGGTCAGGAGGTTTTTTCGTTCTTCAAACATTCGAAGGGCAGCCCACATCGTCTCTTCGATTTTGTTTGTTTGTTCGGCAAGGAGGTAATCGGCCGTATAGGCATGTCCTGTATGGCATCGGAACCGCATTTCCTTTTCCTTTCCGACTTGCCATAAGACTCCACCGCAACCCGGACAATTGAAGGGTACCTGATCCCCCAATTCATTGACCGAAGCCAAGTCGCTCAAAACCCGTTCGGCAATTTTGGCTTCTATTAATACGTCTGCTGGTACAGGTTTGGGCTTTCCTAGTTTCTTTATCGCGAGTTTTTCAAGTAAGGCACCCATTTCCGCTAGGGGAAGGCAGTGATCTACCCCAACGTTATTCAGTGCATTTCTCGGCATATCCGGATACTCAGCATCCTCAGGATCTTGAACGATGCAAGTGCCACCACATTTTTTGATGGCTGTCATCCCCGAAGTTCCATCGTCAAGATAGCCAGTCAGCAAAATGGCAATCGCTCCAACGCCAAAAGTTACTGCAGCGGAGCGAAATAATGGATCAATGGCCGGTCTTGATCTGTTTTCGTGGGCACCTTTAGTCACCAGCATTTTCAGGTTTTCATCAATTAGCAGGTGATGGTCAGCCAGTGCGATGTAGAGGTGACCGGGTTTAAGGGCTAAGCCGGTTTTTGCCTGTTTACAGATCAGAGTATCCAACTTGTTGAGCTCCTCCAGAAGGATATTTCCTGTGGCATCAGGTGAAATATGTCGTACGGCCAGGATTGGCAGGGGGAAATTTTTCGGCAGTTGGCTAATGAGGGTTTTCAAAGCATCCAGCCCCCCAGCAGATGTTCCTATGACTACCACGCGGGAAATTTTATCGGCCGGTTTGCTTTTTTCCATGTTGGTGTAGTACAGAATTTATTTCAGTACTACTTCCCAAACGAGGGATTTTCTTTTTCGTTTTTCAAAAAAAAAGAAATAAGGTTTCGGAAATGAAATCACGTTGCCCTTAGGGGAATCTAGAAAATAAAAAGATGTAGATGCTCCCGATAGCCATCGCGAAATTATTAGGGTTTTATCTGTTGGTCATTTTGAAAATGCTAATTCTTCCCTTCCCAAACCTTTTTTTCCTCAGCTACTTCTTCTTTTAAGACCGCATTGATATCAGCTTTGGCGCCACGCAGAAAGTGAACCGTGGTTCCTCTTTCCCGAGCTAAAGGATGCTCGATTTTGCCGATTTTCTGATATTCTTCGAAGAAATTTAGCTCACGGTCTGTGATCTGTTCGTCTTTTTCCCAGACCAAAATCAAATTATCCACCTTTTCTTCCAAATCAAACCAATACAAGTAATCTGCATTCATGGTCAGGGCTTCGAGTTCTGGAATTTTGGAGTAGTAATTGATCGCTCCGGCTTGTCCATAGTTGTCGCAAATGATCATCGTGCGACCTTCTTTGGGCATCATCTGATAGGCAGAATCCACCAAGTGAGCCAGTTCACTCCAACCCAGCATATCCGCAAAATCCTGAGGAATGGGATGCTCTAGCCCATCTTCCCATCTGTTCAAGCCGAGTAGTGAATAGGCCGGGGGATTTTCCTGAATTCGCTCCGGAGAATAAAAAGGATGGATCAATGGCATAGCTGGAAGAAATAGTGCGGGAGGAATCAGCAAAAACACAGGTTTGAGGTTTCTTTTCCAGCCATTTGCAAAAAAATCAGCAACCGAAACTGCTCCAAAAGCCATGAGCATAGGATAAAGTCCTATGGCATAGTAGGCCTTCGCTTGGAAAAAGGTGAAGATCGCAATCGTAAAAATATAAGTCCAAAGCACCCAACGGAACTCCTTAAACTTACCCCAGATCAACAAGCCAAACAATCCCGAAATCCAAATAAAAAGTGCTGGATAGAAAAATAACAATTGCTCAATCAGGAAGCCTGCTCGGCTATTATTGACCAGTTGATAATTGCTTAACAATCGCATGTGAGTAAGAACCGGCCAACCATTTTGCCACTGCCAGACAAGGTTGGGAGTGACTAAAATTAAAGCAATCAGAAAGGCGAAATAGAGGTGTTTGTTTTTGAATATCGATCGGGTAGGAGTGAGTGCCAAAGCCGGGAAAAGTCCCATAGCGAGAAATGCGATGTTGTATTTATTCAGAAAACCAAAAGCAAAACTGATCGCCAAAAAGTATAACCACTTTGATTGGTTAGTTTGGACAAAGCGGACTAAAGTGTATCCCACCAAAGTCCAACAAAGGATGTCGATGGAATTGGGTTGGAATAGGATATTCAACCGGACTAAGGCAGAAAAAAGCAAGGCTACTGCAGCGAGAGATTGCGCGAAAAGGTTTCCTCCCAGTCTTTTCACCAAATCCCAAACCAGCCAAATCGTCAATACGCCAAACAAGGCTGGAAAAAAGCGAACCCAAAACTCTGAATTGCCCAATTCCCGGATCAAAACCGAGATCCAAGAAGTCACCGGTGGCACCGACAAATAACCCCAAGCCAAATGATCGGCTTGATCCAAATGGAGAAACTCATCCCGATGCAGGTCAAAATCTGGATGAACAGCAATGTATTGAAGGATGAATTTGAGGGCAATGAAAAAGCAAAGGGGGAGAGTTTCTTTTTTCATCTGTTTATAATTTGTTTTTCAGTGGTCAGATGGAATCTCGCATTGTGAATTTTCTATTTTCTGAGTGAAAATGTTTATCATGCCTGCCTGCCTCAGTCAGGCTCGATTTCATGGATGAAAATAAAAAATGTTGGTGAAGTAGTGGTTGCGCAGTGTAAGATTTCGATCTGCGGCTATTTTTCCGCTGAAATAACATCGCCTTCATTTAAATTAGTTTTGTGGAAACACTCTATAAAATTGCAGACATATTCTTCTTTGTCTTTCATATCAGTCTGATCCTGTTCAATCTTTTTGGATGGCTGATAAAGCCGTTGAGAAAATGGAACCTCATCACACTCGGTCTTACAGCCTTTTCCTGGTTTGTATTGGG
>CAYTXN010000398.1:0-3164 GCA_964441195.1 uncultured Limnohabitans sp. | reverse complement strand
ACATCAAGCTTTGCCATGACATCGGTTCAACTGGACTAAAAGTAAAACCAAACACACTTCCTGAGGAAGTTTCCAAAGAAAAAACCATTGCTCAGATCGCTTCCTCCTTCAATGAGGTCGGGAAATTTGCCCAAGATTATGGTCAGTTGATCCGTGTGGAAGTGCATGGACATCTGACTCAGGAGCTTCCCGTGATGAAGGCGATTTTTGATCAGGTGACTGAATCCAATGTCAAAATCTGCTGGAACTGTAACGCGGAAGACCTTCTGCCTCCCGGGCTAGAAGCCAATTTTCACAGTGTTAAAAAATGGTTTGGGGACACCGTCCATGTACGGGAATTCAATGTGGGCGATTATCCTTATCCCGAGCTATTCAAACTCTTCGCTGGAATGAATTATGAGGGTTGGATTCTGCTGGAAGCCCGAACTCAACCCGTCGATCGCATCGCTGCACTAAAAGAGCAGCTTTCTCTATTCAATGCCTTAGTTGCTCAATCCAAGGGGTAGACAAAGGGTTATTAGTGAATAATTATTGAGTTACTGATAAAAAGTAAATAGCCTTATCGAAACGGAAATCGAACATCAAATTTCAAACCCAGAAAATTAAATGCTGAACACCGAATGAATACTGAAGAAAAAGTCCCAATTCACCAACTGTTACTCCTTAACAATTAACAATTAACTCTTAACAAATATTGAATATCGAACGCTGAACATCTAACATCGGTCATCCGACATCGGACATCCCACATAAAAACAATAACCCCAAAATACTATGAACAACGACAATTCAAGAAGAGACTTTCTCAAGAAATCAGCCCTAACCACAGCAGGTGTGGGTTTGGGTGCTTTGGCTTTTCCAGCCAGCAGTTACAGCAAAATCATGGGTGCCAATGACCGGGTTAATGTAGGTATCGTCGGTTTTTCAGACCGCTGCAGAGGAGCCTTGGTTCCTGCCATGCAGATTCATGCTAAGGAAATGAATTTTCAGTTTACCGCAGTATCAGATATCTGGAGTAGAAGACGAGAGGAATGCCAGGCATTTGTCAAAGATAAAGCAGGTTTGGACATCGCTGCTTGCCGCAACAATGATGAGCTCTACGACCGAAAGGATGTAGATGCTGTGATTATCAGTACGGCTGATTTTCAGCACGCTTTGCATTGCAAGGAAGCCGTGGAAGCTGGTCGGGATGCTTATGTAGAAAAACCCTTCGCCGAAACTATGGCAGACAACCGTGCAGCCAAGGAAGCGGTACTCCGAACCGGCAAAATCGTGCAGGTAGGTTCTCAGCGACGTAGTGGTGTCAATTACCATCAAGCCTACGATTTCATCAAGTCAGGAAAATTTGGGGATATCGTAGCTGTAGAGATGACCTGGAATGTAAACCAGCCGGGTAGATGGAGACGAGCAGACCTTGTCAGTCAAATCCGAAAAGAAGACACCGACTGGGAGCGCTATCAGATGAATCGACCAAAAACGGAATGGGATCCTAGAAAATACTTGGAATTCCGCTTGTTTTGGCCGTATTCCTCGGGCATTCCTGGACAATGGATGGCACATCAGATCGATACGGTCCATTGGTTCACAGACATTCCTCATCCAAGAAGTGTCGCAGCCAATGGTGGAATTTACCTCTGGAAAGATGGTCGCCAAAATTTCGACACCATGACAGCAGTTTTCGATTATGGCCCGCTAAATGACTCAAGCAAGGGATTCCAGGTGATCTACTCTTCAAGATTTACCAATTCAGCTGGAGGAACTAAGGAAATTTATTTTTCTAATGCAGGTGAACTCAACCTAGATACCAATAAAATCTCGCCAAATGGCGGACTTCGTGAAAATCAAGCGAGGGGCATGGGAATGAAAGAAAATCTGCTTCCTGAAATGGCCCTTGGTGAGGCGGTACAAGTGGAAACCGGTGCAAATACAGGGGCGGATAACATGACCTCAGCCCATATGCGCAACTGGATGGAGTGCGTACGCAGCCGCAAAAAGCCGAATGCCGATGTAATGGCAGGGTACAATCACTCCATTGCCAACATCATGACGACTGCTGCCTTGCGTACAGGTCAATTTGTGACCTTCGATGAGGAAAAGCAGGAAGTTCTCGCTGGCGGAAAAGTATTTCAATATTAATCCAATCATTCGATGACTATTCAACTAAAGACCGGCTTTTGGGCCGGTTTAGTTTTTATTTCTTCGGCTTGTTCTGGAGGAAAAGACACTAATTCAGATGATTCCATGGAGCAAAGTAATGCGGTGACCTTGGTAAGAAATGATGCCGAAAAAAAAGTGGAAGTATTAGTCGATGGAGAGCTTTTCACCGCTTATATCTATCCCGAGACGATTGCCAAGCCGGTTCTTTATCCTATTAAGTCAGCCCAAGGAAATGACTTAACCAGAGGGTTTCCATTGGCTCCTCGAGCTGGTGAGAGAATCGATCATCCTCACCATGTCGGTATTTGGTTTAACTATGGCGATGTCAATGGTTTGGACTTTTGGAACAACTCGGATGCAATTCCGGAGGATAAAAAGAGCGGTTACGGATCGATCGTTCACACAGAAATCCTAAGTACTCGGGAAAGTAGGGAAGGGGCGGAACTGGAAGTTGCCGCGGATTGGATTGCACCCGATGGTAGGATCCTGCTTAAAGAGACAACTCACTTTATCTTCAGTTCAGTTGGGGAAAAGCGGGTGATCGACCGAATCACCACCTTGACTGCACATGGTCAGGATGTCTCGTTTACCGATAATAAAGAAGGAATGCTGGGGATCCGAGTTGCTAGGGAATTGGAACATCCGTCTGACAAACCAGAAATTTTCACCGATGCTAGCGGAATAGCTACGGCAGTTCCGACTTTGAATAACGAAGGAGTCACAGGAATGTATCGAAGCAGCGAGGGAATCGAAGGTGATGATGTCTGGGGAACTCGAGGCAAATGGGTAAATCTTACCGGCGAAATCAAGGGAGAAAAGCTTTCAATGGCTATTATCGATCATCCTGAAAATCCAGGTTATCCTACCTATTGGCACGCCAGAGGCTATGGTCTTTTTGCGGCAAATACCTTGGGCCAAAAAGCAATGAGTGGAGGAAAGGAAGAATTGAACTTCAAGTTGGCCGATGGGGAATCGGTGACTTTCCGATATCGAATTGTTGTGAATTC
>CAYTXN010000397.1:0-3170 GCA_964441195.1 uncultured Limnohabitans sp. | reverse complement strand
CATCCCCCGCTGCACTGTAGGTCGACTGGCTTGCAGTCTTAACAATGTCGATCGACGGAGTCTGGGTCGCTGTAATCGACTCGCTGTCTGTGTCGGTCACCGCAGGTCCCGTAGGAGGGGTACCCGTGGCCGTAGCCGTGTTGTCCACCTTGCCCGCGTTCATGTCGGCCAACGTAATGGTATAAGTAGCCGTGAAGGTCTGGCTCGCTCCTGGATTCAAGGTCACCGGTGCCGGGGTGATCGCTGACAATCCGATCAACGGATCGCTCACGCTCACATTGGTCAAGGTCACGTTGCCCGTGTTCTCCACTTCGAAGCTGTACGTAATCACATCCCCCGCTGCACTGTAGGTCGACTGGCTTGCAGTCTTAACAATGTCGATCGAAGCTACCTGACAAATAACAATTTCAGTAACCCCTTCTGAAACCTCAGAACTAAAACTGGATAAATCAAAAATATTCTTTCCTGCACCAGTGGCCGAAACCCTTGCTTGATTAGAGATTGAACCAAAATTAATGTCTATCTGCTGTACCACATACGTAGCTGAGTATGTCGCTACCTCACCAACCTTTAAAGTACCTGCAGGACTGCTCATTGAACTGCTAACAAAAGAAACAGCACTCAAAGCTCCATTACCTGAGAAACTTTCTTCGGTAACAGCCACATTATTAAGCTGTGTATTGCCCTTGTTAGTAACAGTAAAAGTGTATGTAATCGTCTCGCCAACTTCTAGCTCTACACAATCCTCTCCAATCAACGGGTTTTTATCAGACACCTTAATGATTTCTATAACAGCATTCTGACAAATCGGGGTGACTGTTTGATCATTATTATTCACCGCAGTTCCCGACAAGTCACTTACTTCATATCCATTAAAAGTTCCCTTTGCCGTGGCCTGATTGGTTACCTGACCTGCTTCAATGTCTGCGGAAAGAATGGTGTAAGAACCTTTATATACCCAAGATTCTCCCATATCGAGAATACCATTGGTATTTGTATCTCCAGACAGATAAGCAACATTGGTGACTTTGGGATCAGTAACTGAAATGTTACCAAGAGAATAACTTCCTGTACCAAGCGCAACAGTGAAGGTGTAATTGATAACAGGATTTAAAGTTGGATCCAAGCATTCGTCTTCGCTAAGCTCGTTGGTAAACTGTTTTACCAAAGTGATGGCGCAAGAGCCGATGTTAACAGTAACTGCGGATTTTTCACTCTCACATTCCCCAGTTTTAGTTTGAGAAATGTAATAAGTCTGTATCCCCGCTGATGCAGTTGAAATTGTTGGAGCTCCTGAAAGTGGGTTCATTGCTGAATCATACCACTTGATCATATAACCTGAAGCAGGCAATACCGTCAAAAGCTGATCTCCTGATCCCTGACAAAAATTATATGTCTGAGCGCTTGGTGTCGGAGCCTTTGATGGAATTGTGACCTGAGTAGTAACAGATTTGGCGCATCCCTGTGTTGTAAATGAATACGTGATGGTGTAGGTGCCTGGGGTGCTATTTTGAAGATCGATTACCCCTGTAGAAGCATTAATTGATAATCCTGCAGGAGCCGAAAAAGCACCTCCCTTTACGCCATTAATATCCGGCTCTACATATCTATCTGGACCGCAGAACAAACTTGCATCATAAGTAACATCCGAAGTACCAAAATTAATCCTAACCTGAATCGGGTCAATAAAATCATCTGCAGCTGCGGTGAGTGAAGCCGAAGATCTTGTCTTGACCATCACAGTCTTTACTTGAATTCCCAAACATGGATCTGACAATCCTCCTAAAATTCCTGTAATATTTAGTGCTGCTTCAACAAATTGAAGTGGCTGGTATGACGTTGAATTAAAGGCTCCAATTGGAGTATTCGAGACAGAGGTGTTTACGAAGCCTAAAAAGTTATTGGAATTAGCAGGCTGCAGCACATATCCGAATCCATTTCCCACAGGCTTCCACAAATAAAAATTGATCGAAACATTAGACCCTCCATTAGTGTATTCTATCGCAACTAAAATATCATTGATGGTTCTACCTCCATTTGGACCGGCAGATGTAAATCTATTATTGTTTTCATTTCTAGTAACTTCGTTCTGGAAAAACTCAAATTCCAAATAACTTGTTCCATTGGTTACCAAACGATCTGAGGCCACCACCAACCAGCTGTTGTTACTCGCATCAGTTCCTAAGTGCAAGAAAGCGTTTCCAAGATCACCCTTTCCTCCTGCATCACCAGTTCCCCAAACCCATGTATTAGGATCGTCACTTGACTTGGTTCCTTGAGTAAAAATCCTTTCCTGTAAAAGATTACTTCCCTTAAATCCATCACGGAACCAAAATGAAAAATCTGAGTCTACGGGAATTGCCTGTCCACCATTAACAGTAAATACAGACCCTCCTGTTCCACCTGGGCCAGGAAACCAATCACCCGTATTTACAGGAGTATTGGCGATAAGATCCCCATCGATTTGAATTCCACCGGACGGAAAGACTATTGGTACGTTTTGAGCATATCCAAAATTAGAATTTAAAAATGCTCCGATAAAAAATAACCATGTCAAAATAAACTTGGCTAATCTCGCTTTCCCCCCAAAATCCCGGGAATATCCATCACTTGAGGATGAAGTAATCTGACAATTGGATAACTTGTCCATATCGTTGTAATTTTAAAATTTTCGAGTCCGTAAATTTTTTGCGATAATCCTACTTTTAATTTTTCTTATTCCTTGACCCAGATTAGATCCGGCCATAACTCTGATAATAAGCCTTCCAAGAATCATTTATTCCTGAATTCCCACCACTGAAAAATTGATTTGAAAGAAAAATTCAACACAAACCAACTCTCGTAGATAGAGATATGCTGTAAAAATACACTTTAATGTTTTTCATATCCAAATTATTCTGCAAAATAATTTATTTGTAATACATTTTTTTTTATTTGAAAAGTTTTTTAAAGTGAAAAGTGCTCTTTCGCCTATTAATTCAATCAATGTTTGGTTGAATTAAAAATTCTAACAGCCTCATTATCTATTAATTAATTTCTACTTCTCCTTAAAACCACAAAAGCCTCCGGAGAACCGGAGGCTTTTGTGGTGTAATGTTGGCTGTCAATCAGTTTCTACATCGTATCGACTTTTTTCTGTCTGCCGGTGTAGCCGTAGGATGACTTGCCTA
>CAYTXN010000396.1:0-3195 GCA_964441195.1 uncultured Limnohabitans sp. | reverse complement strand
CAGAAAGGGGAATTGGAAGCTTTTGAATACTGAAAAACCTTTTGAATTGAAAAACCTCGAGCTATCTAATCCGGAAACTGATCTCTCCCAACAGCAGGATCTGAAAGAGGTAAATCCTGAAAAATTCCAAGAACTTCTGCAGGAATGGGAGAAATTTTCCAAGCAAGTCGGAATCGTCACCCCGACTCCAAAACAAAGAGAGGGACTCAATTAAAAACAATAATCGATAACCATGAAAAAAACGCTTCTTTCGCTGATAGGGCTTTTGGTAATCACCTTCTCCTATGCACAGGAGGCTGAGGTGTCTCAGATTCTTGCGCAACGTGAAGCGTCGAATCAGGCCCTTCGAGAATTTGACGAGGAGTTGAATGCCACTTTTTCAACACAAGACGCATTTATTACCACAGGTGCCGGAACTCTGCTTGCGGGAAAAGCAGAGCTCAAGGAATATATCCAAAATACCAAAGGGCCGAGAATGTATTGGATTCGGACGCCGGACGAAGTATTGGTCAATCCTAAAACCAACTTGGCTTGGGAGACAGGAACTTGGAAAGGATACTATGAAGATTCAGACGAAGTTGCGGTGGGAGGAAAGTACTCTGCCCAATGGACCAAGGCATCGGGGACTTGGCTGATCCAATCGCAGTTGTTTGTCACACTGGAAAATTAAGGGGATGGAAGAGAATCAAGCCCCCGAAAACGAGAAAGACCTTTCCAACAAAGAGGTAACTAAGTCTTTGAAAAAGAAGAACTGGAAATCCTATTTCAGGGAATTCTTTATGCTTTTTCTGGCTGTATTCTGTGGCTTCCTGGCAGAGAATTATCGGGAATCCATGAGCGTCCAAAAGATTGAAAAAGAATACATCCTCTCTTTAGTTGAAGACTTAAAAACGGATACCACCAACCTAAGCGGGTATATCTCCTTCCGAAAAGAAAAGAGCGTTTTAATGGATTCCTTGGCAGGAATGATGCTTTCAGAAGAGCGGAGTTTGTTGGGGAATCAGATTTACTTTTTAGCCAGACAGGTCTTCAATGATCAACCATTTTTCTATTCCGACGGTACCATTCAGCAGCTTAAAAATGCCGGGAACCTTCGGCTACTTCGAAAAAGAAACGTCGTAAATGAATTGCTAAAATATGAGAAAAAAGTAAAGGTATTAGAAGAATGGGACGAGAATGACAATAGAACCAAGTCCACCTTTCGCGAAATGGGAGGAAAGGTCTTCCATTCCTTTGAAATGAATAAGACCATGGATTCAAATATGAAATTCGTGATGCCGACCGCAAATCCCCAATTGATCACGGATGATTTTGGCGTCATCAATGAGATTGCTTTTCAGATCCACTATTTATCCAAAATGACAAAAGGCAATAGCCTCCGAGCAGAATCCTTAAAGTCTGACGCTGCTCATTTATTGGAATTGATTCATTCAGAATATAAACTGAACTGACCATGGAAAAGCAATCCATAAATCAAGATCAGACTATCGAAGAGCGCAATCAAAATGGACCAATTGTCTCTAAAAAGAGAAACTGGACAACCTATTTTAAGGAGTTCTTTATGCTGTTTTTGGCTATTTCTCTTGGGTTTTTTGTAGAGAATCAAAGGGAAGCCTACGTCGAAAACAAAAGTGCCAAAGTCCTCGCGCAATCCATGTTGGAAGATCTTGAACAGGACAGAAAAGCCTTGCAGGAAGGAATCCGATTTATGGAGGAGAAAGACCAAAATATGGATGAATTCCTTCGCATGCTTCATGCTCCCGGTGGGGATTGGGATACAGTATCATTTTATAAAAGTATGACGATGGTTTTCTCCACTTTTCCTTTTTCCCCGACTGACGGCACTTATTCCCAAATGAAATCCTCGGGTACGCTGCGGTATTTTGATCAAAGACTGGTCAATAAAATGAATGCCTATGACAACCAATTGAAGAAGATCGTATTCCGGGATGAGATCGTCGAAAAGGCAGAATGGGAATTGGTACCACTAGCCGCAACACTGGTAAATTTTGAGGTCACAGGTGAATTGCGGTTCAATAAGCCTATTACCAAAGAGACTTACATCAAGATCCGGGATCAAGACACCTTGGACTTATTTATCAATAAAGTCGCCGTAGTCCGGACGATGACGGGGCGTTCGCTTCAGGAGTATAAGGCGCAGTTGGTACTGGGTGAAGACCTGATCAAAGAGATCAAAGAAAAACACAGCTTGTAGTGCATGGGAAAGAAATAATAAAAAGATAAATGCTAAAAATATTCCGCAAAATCCGCCAAAAACTCCTTCAACAAAAAAAGGTTACCCAATACTTGGCCTATGCCATAGGTGAAATATTTTTAGTCGTGGTTGGGATTTTAATTGCACTTCAATTCAATAACTGGAATGAAAACCAGAAAAAACTCAAAATTAAACAGCGATACGTCGAAAATTTAATTGTTGATATTACTAAAGACACTATACAACTCAATCAACAACTAAAAGTTAATTATGGGTATCAGCAAAACATTGATTCCACCTTTACTTTTATTAACAACTTAACTCCGAATCTAGATACTATTTTATTTCATATAAAAAACACATCCAACAATGGTTTGCGTGTTATGAATACCTATAATGACAATACTTTTAATATTTTGATTTCAAGTGGAAATATCGATTTATTTTCAAATGAATTTACCAACGGCCTAATGGAATTGAGCAGGCTTCAAAAAGCAGAGAAAAATGTCTCTGAATTAAACTCGGTTTATTTTTTAGAAATACAAAATACATATCAATCAGAATACTACAATCCTCTTCATTTGAAAAATCCTCAATTGAAGAACATTTTATGGGAAAATAAAAATGCTAAACATGCTATTTCCCAATTTATTAATATGAAACAACAACAACTACACACTGTCAACAGGTATCTCGAGTTAACTACTATAGTCCTAAAAAAGTCGGAAGAGATTTTAGAACAATTAAAAAACTCCAAAAACATATGATCACACTATTCCGCAAAATCCGCCAAAAACTCCTAGCCCAAAACCGGGTCACCCCGTACTTGGCCCATGCTGTGGGAGAAATAGCACTAGTCATGGTCGGAATCCTATTGGCACTTCAAGTGAATACCTGGAATGAAAACAGACAGGATCGGAAGCAAGAGCAACAGCTTTTAGCCCAGTTGGAAATTGAATACAACAAAAATTTAGAGCAAT
>CAYTXN010000395.1:0-3210 GCA_964441195.1 uncultured Limnohabitans sp. | reverse complement strand
AGCGCAAATAGCCCATGCCAGAGCAGGGGACAAAGGGAACATGCTCACCTTATCCTTATTCCCTTTTGAGGAAAAGCATTATGATCTTTTATACCAAACGGTGACTGTGGAGGCTTTGCAGAAACATTTTTCAGGCGTAATCAAAGGAAAAATCATCAGACACGAACTTCCTCACTTGTTCGCTTTACAATTCACCTGTTTTGAAGCTTTGGGAACTGGCGTCACCACTTCTTTAAGAATCGATGCCCATGGCAAGTCCTTGAGCTATGCACTTCTGGAATTTGAGATTGAACTGGATTAATGTGCTTTCTACTCAACTCGTTCTTGGACATTGAATACGGTTCCCGCCGGATCTTGGATCCAGTGCATGTTTTCTGGAAGCTCTTCCAATTCGTCACAAGTTTCCACATGTTTGGCTTGAAGGTAGTTTGTGGCCACTTCTATATTTGGTACTGTAAGTTGTAGCCAGGTTTCAGAGTGGGAATAGTTATCCACACAGTCCAGCCAAATTATATTGGCACCAAACTTCACCTCATGCGTCCTGGAGACGGTTGGATTGTCAATAGGCTTCTCCTCAACCTCGAATTTCAAAATATCTCTGTAGAATGAGACAGTTTTGTCATACTTGCTTTTTGGGATTTTAATGGCAATGTTAATTCCGGGTTGAAATTTCACCTCCATAGTTGCTTTGGTTTTATGGTATAATTTAAGAGCAAGGAATCAGTTTTCTGCTACTAGCAATTACTTTGAAGTTCCGATGGATGCTGGGTGAGTTTGCAAAACACCCTGATATTCTTACCAATTTTCAATTGGCTAAACTGATTCAGTTCTACTTCATCTAGCGTATTGCAAATTCGTCTTGATACAAAGGCGTTTTGCAAACTGAAGTAAATTCATGCTTAAACCTAAGCAGACGCTGATTTGGAAACCGATTGAGGAAAGCCTGGACTTTACCCTCGTAGAGTATCGTTTGGCTTTTTACCTATTGAAAATTTCATTTCCAATGGTTAGAAGGCGTAGCCAAATGAAACTTGTGGCCAAAAAGGGAAAAAGGTACTCCGGTCAAATAACGGGGTAATGCCTGCTCGGAACGTAAATCCACCGTCCAAGGGCTCTAGTCGATATCCCAAACTCATGGTGCCGATAAAAGTCGACCCTTTCTCACCCGAGCCTACCGGACCAAAATCAGAGGAGGCAGCCGCACTGAGAAGGGTAGCACCAGCACCGACCTCAAAATAATGTTTATCCTTGCCGAAAAGATAATTGACGACAAAAGGAACGGAAGTGAGACTGTTTCCGTCAAGGGCAACATATCCTATTCCTATCCGGCCTCCAATGCCTTTTAGACTTTGGCCAAATCGGGTATCATAATTCAAAGAGTAGGTAAGGCCATTACCCAATACTTCCATATAGACGGACTGACTACGGGTTCTTAATCCATCTTGTGCCATGGAGATATTTACAAAGAGACCCATAAATAAAATCAGGGTAGTGAATGAAAGAAAGGAGGTTTTAAAATGCTTCATTGTGTAAGTTGGTTAGTAGATGTAGTAATTATAGTGCTGAGATGGAAAATCTCCAATGAGAGTTGCATCACTTTAAAAAATAATCGAACCCTTAAAGGTTTCAAGTCGGTGAATTTTGTCTTTCCAAATAAAAGGAAAAATTAAAAACGACAAAATCTGATGATTGTTGAATGCTGCCGCTGGGTGTGAGTTTCCAAAACACCTTAATATTCTTACTAATTTAAAATTGGCTAAAGTGATTTTGGTTGGTGATTTTTTTTACGAATTGCAAATTCGTTTTGATTTAAAGGCAGGATCGAGCGTCAAAAAAATCTTTAGTAAAGCTTTTAGCGAGAGGTCAGCATGCAGGGCGGGCAAACTACCCTCAGTCCAACGCTCATTCCGTCAACTATTGTGAAATAAGTAGACTAGGTTCGGGTGGGATAATACCTCCATTTGGGACGACATCAAAATACCCTCAAATGGGGGCAGAAAGTTGAAAATTGTTGACTACACCTAATTACGAGCTAGAAAGTCACCTTCAAAACTTTTAATTGCTACTTTATTCCCACACCTATTATAAATTCCCCAGGAATGAAATAACCTTTTTCTGTTTTATATTTTTCAATGGACTCAAGGTATTCTTCGCAAGCCTCTTTTTGTACATTTTCAGGAAATTTGAAATAAGCTAATGCTACTGGACCACCTTCAAATGCAGCAACGCAAGCGGCTTCATTTGTTTCATACTCTAGAGAAGATTGTATTCTTTTGATTTTATTGTGTGAAAACCCCGCAAGTTCCAAATCTTTTTCCAGCACATTGTCATTACCTAAATGGAAGAACATTGGGCATACATCCGATGAAACTCGTTTATCAACAATCTCAAATATGTCTGCCCAACCGCAATTGGTTCTCTTTCCCCAAACCGCTACAATACAGAGACCACCTTTTTTCAAAACTCGATACATCTCTTTTAGTGCATTTACCGGATTCGGTGCATACATTAATCCCAAGGCACAAATTGCTATATCAAATTCTTCATCACTGTTTTTTAATTCTTCTGCATCCATCCTTTCAAACCTGATATTGCTGATGCTATTTTTTTTCGCTGCATTAGCAGCAATCTCAATCATTTTGTCCGAGATATCTGTGCCTAACACAAACCCGCTGCTACCAGTTGCGGCCGCAGCCCTAAAACTTATAAGCCCGGTTCCGCAGGCAATGTCAATAATTTTTTGCCCTGGTTGAATGTTAGCAAAATCAAACAAGGCGTCATGTGCAGGTTTTAGTTGCTGCTGCCATGAGTTTTCGTAGGAAGCGGCAGCTTTATCCCATCCATATCGCTGCACGCGTCTTTGCAAGGCTGGTTCCATTAGTTATTAATTTTAGTGGAGACAATATTTATCTTTCTTACACATTTTTGCGCTCTTGAAAACACATCAAGATAAGGACTATGTTTATCGCCGTCATCCAGCATCTGCATGATGGTTTGTTCAGGCGCATCACTTTCAATTGTTATGGTATATCTCACTTCAAGATATCCCGGAGGAATATTCTTATCTGCAGTACCTAACAATGCACCATCGTCAAAATCAGCTTGAACTTCTACCTCTAGATTTTTTATGGGGATGCTTAATTCCGCAGCTTTCATCATGTAGCCAATAGCAAGGCAAGAACCCAGAGCTGCCCTTCCATACACACCGGG
>CAYTXN010000394.1:0-3214 GCA_964441195.1 uncultured Limnohabitans sp. | reverse complement strand
CACAGCAGATGAGGATGATCTCCGATTGAATAATAGCAGATTCAAAAGGGCAAATCCTGTTGTGAAGTCGATTGAGGTTTTTCCAATCACTAACTTCAGTATCAAAATCACTTCTGACACCGAAGGTAACTGACAGACCAGCATCGAGGTATTTTTTTCCTAATGTTTTAGCTAGCATAGTGCCGCCGAGAATTCCAAGTTTCATAAAATCCGATCTGTGTTAAACTTAATGATCACAATTTTGACTTTTGGTATTTGAATCTCTGATCTATAGATAATCCTAAAGAATCAAAAATAACGAACGAAAATTAGATTAAAATATAACAATTCCAAAATTTTATTTCGAAAAAATTACTATTACAACATATTATCCATTTACAAGATTATAAAAAACAAAATCTAGTATTTGAAAAGAAATGCTCGATTGTATTATTTTTCTTTAATACTTGAAAATGAGAAATTTCTAATGTTTCATTTGATTTTTAACCGCTTGATTTTGGAGAATTTGAAGAAACCCAAAGCTGTTTGGAGTATAGGAAGGTTTGCAAATCTGGGTTTAATTGAAAGCGTAAAATCCATAAATTTCTCTAAATGAAGATAGCTAGGTTAAAAGAATGCCTTAAAAATTAAATTTTATGTTTTTTTATCAAAAAATGGTTTAAATATTTATCAATAATATTTTTTATCTTAACTTCAAGGCTAATGTAGGTTAATTAATTAACCTATTTCCCAAAATAGCCTGATTTTCAGGAAACAACATTCTCACTACCTCTAACTTAAAAGAGATTTTTTCCTGGAATACAATTCCAAGTCGATTCAACACCTTTTTACAGTCCATAAACCAAATCAAGTTCCGATATGATCAAATCTTTAAATAGAAGAGATTGGCTAAAATCCAGTCTTCTAGTAGCTGGAGGATTGATGGCTAGCCCCTCTTTTGCATTCAAATCAAGCAGTCTAGTTCGTCATGCTCCCAATAGCTTACTCCGGGAATTTGTTCCCGAGTTTAAATTGGAGGAAAGTCGAATATTGGCGAAATTGAATGCCAATGAAAACCCTTATGGACCTTCTCCAAAGGCAATTCAGGCAATTGCTGAGTCAATAAGTCAAGGAAACCGATATGGTCACGGAGATGCGGCTACATTAATAAGCATGATTGCCGAGAAAGAAGGGGTGAGCGAAGAATGCATTATGCTCGGACCTGGATCAACCGATCTTTTGGAAAAAGTGGCAATCACAAGATTTCAGTATGGAGGAAATATTGTTTCAGCAGATCCTTCTTATATGTCAGTGATGAATACGGCTCAAGCAATGGGCGGAAATTGGAAACCAGTGCCATTGGCTGATGATTTTTCTCATGATCTGGAAGGAATGAAAGCCGCAATAGACTCAGATACGCAATTGGTATACGTTTGTAATCCCAACAATCCAACAGGATCAATTACAGAGGCAAAATCACTAAAAAAATTCTGCGTGGAAGCTTCTAAAAAAGTGCCTGTTTTTGTAGATGAAGCATATTTGGAGTTTTTGGAAAAACCTGAGACCCAAACCATGGTAGGATTGGTGGCAGAGGGAAAAGACGTGATTGTTGCCAGGACTTTCAGCAAAATCCACGGAATGGCAGGATTAAGAATTGGATACATCGTAGCTACTCCAGAGCGAATTGAGAGTATTACCAGCAAAGTAAGAAGTACGATGGGACTCTGCATGACTTCTCTTAAAGGTGCAATTGCAAGTATGAAAGAGACAAAGTTTCTTGGCCAATGTAAAGCTCAAAATTCCGAATGCAGAGAATATGTCGCTTCAGAAATCATCAATCTCGGATATAATCCAATTCCGTCACACACCAGTTTTTTGATATTCCCAATCGCCATGGAAGGTAAAAGTTTCATGAAATCCATGTATGATGAAGGAGTCGGTATTCGTGCATACGAAATGTATGACAAACCTTGGTGTCGAGTCAGCATGGGCACCCATGAGGAGTTAGAATACTTCTTGGAAACCTTCAAAAAAGTCACTAAAGCTTGATTAATTCGGAAATATGCCTGTAGCGATTCAGACTTCGCTTTCGCTTTTGTTGATGATTTTACTTGGCTATTTTCTTCGAAGTAAGCTGGACAGTGATGCACATCGCAAAGGGTTGAAAGTGATTATTTTAGATTTAGCATTGCCAGCCATGATCTTTGTGGCTTTGTTGGGAATCAAAATGGATGCGGAACTACTGATTCTGCCTGTTTTGGTATTGGTGTGGAATGGAGTGATGCTTGGCGCTGGCTATTTTGGATTGCCATGGATGGGAGTGGAGCGAAACAGTGCACAGCATCGAACTTGGTTGATGCTTTTGCCTTCACTCGCTCCGGGTCTTTCCTGTTTTCCTTTTTTGATTGAGTATTTGGGCGAGGAGGCTTTGGCTTGGGGAGCTTTAGCAGATATCGGCAATAAGGTATATGTTTTGATTTTCGCATACTTGATAGCTATGGCTTGGTATTATCGAGAGAATAGCCAAGGCAAAAGATCAAATGGTGAAAAAGTCAAGCAGCTTTTGATCGCCATGCTGAAAGAACCCATAAATATGGTGTTGATTCTGGCGATGATTTTATTGGGTTTGGGCTGGAATATGGAAAGCCTTCCGGTCTTTCTAGGT
This sequence comes from uncultured Limnohabitans sp., assembly GCA_964441195.1. Classification (GTDB taxonomy): domain Bacteria; phylum Bacteroidota; class Bacteroidia; order Cytophagales; family Cyclobacteriaceae; genus Algoriphagus. Next base: position 570 of record CAYTXN010000394.1, on the reverse strand, counting down.
AAAACGGTCGAGATGCTGAAAGAGATCATGACGCCATTAATTCTTCTTTTTATAGGAATGTCAGTGATTTTGAAGTGGAAGCAAATTCAATCCATCTTTTCATTATTGATGCTTCGTGCGGGAATCAGCCTGATTTTAAGTGGGATTTTGATCAGTTTCTTTTCATTTCCCAGCGATGCTGCAATTTTGCTTGCTGTAGTATTTCCACTTTCCAGTTGTTCATTTTGGCCGTTTGCTCATATGTCAGCGGTCAGGCAATTGGAGTTGGGAATAAAAAAAGGAAATGATTCCAAAACCTTCGATCTGGAGCTTGGAATAAACATTCTTGCAGTTTCACTTCCTTTCAGCACCTTGATGATCTTAGGAGTTTTCAGCGCAGGGGAGTACTTCACTTCCTCTGTTAATGTTTTGGGATTTGGGTTTTTGTTAGTTCTTCTTCCTCTAATTTCAAAAGTAGTTTTGTGGCTGAGAACCCTTGATTTTGATATCGATTTGCAGAAAAATCAAGATTTAAAAAACAGTCCTACCGAAGGCAGATAATAATAGGTTTGATTTTAGTAATAAAGGCCC
>CAYTXN010000393.1:0-3218 GCA_964441195.1 uncultured Limnohabitans sp. | reverse complement strand
ATTACTTCGTCAAGAATCTTCAGCGTTTCTTCATCATTTCGTGAAGCGAGCTGATATAGGGTTTCGATCAATTGTTGTGCTCCCACGACTTCATTGGCGTGTAGCCCTCCATCAATCCAAACCACAGGTTTCCCCTCTTTAACTAGAGCTTTGGCTTCTGATTCGGTGATTTCTGCACGACCGAGTTTTTGGGAAATTTCTTTAAATCGATCGAGTTGGGAGAAGTTTTGAGGAGCTGTAATGACCAACATTGGTTGTGATCTTCCAAATTCGGTTTTTCCGATTTCTACCAGTTTAACCCGGTCACTTGCCTCATCCACTTTTTTGAAGTAAGCTTCGGCTTGGCTAAAATTAGCAAGCATGTATTCGTCCCCTATATCAAATCCGAAGTGTGATTTTGGTGTAGGGACAGTCTGAGAATGCACTAAATAAGGCAGTGTCCCAAAGAGTAAGATTAAGAGTAAAACTTTTTTCATAAGGTCGGGTTTAGTACGCGCTTTTGGTAAAAATAAACCATAAGACATGGATTCAGGCTATAAATGAATCCTAAAAGGAAAAAAATTACAGGATCGGTCAAGTTATTTGAAAGTGTTAAAGACTGATTTTAAAATCAGTAAAAATTCAGAAGATTTTTTTTCTAATTATTTGGATGAAAAGACTTGACCTTAGCCCTTCTGTCAAAAATCCTTACTTTTGCCTTAGAGTTCTTTTCATTTGTCACCAAAATCTCCACCATGTCCGAGGTCAAAATATTCGCAGGCACTAGCAGTCTCCATTTGGCACAAAAAATCGCTAAAAATTATGGAAAAAAATTAGGTGAACTGACTATGTCGAAATTTAGCGACGGAGAAATGTCCCCAAGTTTTGACGAATCAATAAGAGGTTGTACAGTTTTCATCATTCAAAGCACCAACCCTCCAAGCGATAATATCATGGAGCTTTGCCTCATGATCGACGCAGCCAAGCGTGCGAGTGCTTATAAGGTCTGCGCGGTAATCCCCTACTTTGGGTATGCTCGTCAAGACCGAAAAGACCGCCCTAGAGTTTCCATAGCTGCCAAATTAATAGCAAACATACTTACCTCTGCTGGAGCAGATCGAATCATGACTTGCGACCTACATGCAGGACAGATTCAAGGTTTTTTTGATATCCCCTTGGATCATTTGAATGGATCAGCTATTTTTGCACCCTATTTGAGCACACTTAGGCTACCGAATATGATTTTCGCAGCGCCTGATGTGGGAGGTGTGGCTCGTGCCAGATCTTTTGCGAAGCACTTTGAAGTAGAAATGGTCGTCTGTGATAAGCACAGAAAAAGGGCCAACGAGATTGCATCTATGCAAGTAATCGGTGATGTAGAAGGAAAGGACGTGATTCTCGTGGATGATTTGGTGGATACTGCAGGGACGCTCTGCAAAGCAGCACAAATTATCACTGAAAAAGGAGCCGCTTCCGTCAGAGCGATTGTTACTCATGGAGTGCTTTCGGGAAAAGCCTACGAAAACATTGAAAATTCTGTTTTGGAGGAATTGGTAATTACAGATACCATTACCTTGAAGCAGCAATCTCCAAAAATCAGAGTTTTGTCAGTGGCAGATTTGTTTGGAAAAGCAATTCATGCTGTAACTGGGAACACATCGATCAGTTCACTATTTATTTAAGAAACCAATTTAAAAATAAAAATACTTATGAAAACACTTGAGATTATAGGGTTTAAAAGAGCAAATCTCGACAGTGCCGCTTTGAACGAAATCAGAGATTCAGGCAATGTTCCCTGCGTAGTTTACGGACCTGGCATCCCTGAGCAAATTCATTTTTACTCCCCAATTATCCTTTTCAGAGATTTAATTTACACTCCTGAAGTTCACTTGGTTGAGTTGAATATCGAAGGTACCATCGTAAAAGCAGTATTAAAGGAGGCACAATTCCACCCAGTAAGTGAAGTATTGCTTCATGCTGACTTCATGGCTTACACAGAAGACAAGCCTATCAAATTTGAAATCCCGGTGAAAGTAACTGGTAGTTCCCCTGGTATTGCAAAAGGTGGTAAACTGGAATTTAAAACAAGAAAGTTAAAAGTTAAAGGTAAAGCTGGTAGTTTCCCTGACTTCATAACTGTTAATATTTCTGATCTTGACCTTGGTAAATCTTTCAAGGTAAGTGAATTGGAGGCCCAAGGTTTTGAAATCCTTACTTCTCCAAATGTTTCTATCGTTACTGTGGGTATCCCAAGAGCACTAAGAGGCAAAAAAGCGGAATAATTCAATTATTTGCATAACATTAAATCCTGCTCCAAACCGAGCAGGATTTTTTTATTTCGAAAATTTAAAGACCTGACAGGATTTGAAAACCTGGCAGGTCTATATTTGCTTAAAATTAAAGGTTAAAATGAAATTCTTAATCGTGGGATTGGGCAATATCGGCCCAGAATACGAACTTACCCGTCACAACATTGGATTTCTGACAATAGATCGGCTTGCTGATAAAGGAGAAGTGAATTGGAAAAGTGATCGATTGGCCTTCAAAGCTGAGATCAAACATAAAGGAAGAACCCTTCACCTGATCAAGCCCACTACTTACATGAACTTGAGCGGGAAAGCCGTCAACTATTGGATGAAAGAGTTGGGGATTTCAAAAGAAAACGTCCTTGTTATCGTGGACGATGTGGCAATACCATTTGGCAAACTTCGGATGAGAGTCAAAGGAAGCGCAGCTGGTCACAATGGTCTAAAAAACATTGAGGAACTGCTTGGAGGTCAAGATTATCCGAGGCTTCGAATGGGAATCGGTGATAATTTCCCTAAAGGTAGACAGGTGGATTACGTATTGGGGAGATTTACCCAAGCAGAATTTGATGAGCTCCCGATCATGATGGATAAAGCGATTGATATGATTTTTGGCTTTTGCACCATCGGGATTGCACAAACGATGACTCAATTCAACGATTGATTTCACGTGCTTTATTATTATTTCTTAATGGTCACGTGGAATACCCAACCTATTCATTTCCCTATTTGAGATTTTTTTTTCACGGGCATTTCAAGAGAGATTTGGATATGACCAAATCTACCTTTTTCTTTGCATCATATCAGGAGACTGATTTATAAAGAAGAGGCGAGAGAATAGGCTCGAGGACCCTCTGGCAACCATCCCTAATCAGGAGAACGGTGCCAAATCCTACCCTCAGCGGGAACTATAAATTGGCGTAATCACTACTG
>CAYTXN010000392.1:0-3226 GCA_964441195.1 uncultured Limnohabitans sp. | reverse complement strand
TTTTTGACAAAGATGATTCATTGATCAGAATTGACATGTCGGAATACATGGAGAAGTTCTCTGTATCCCGATTGGTCGGAGCGCCTCCAGGCTATGTAGGGTATGAAGAGGGTGGTCAATTGACTGAGAAAGTCAGAAGAAAACCTTATTCCGTGGTATTGCTGGATGAGATCGAAAAAGCCCACCCAGATGTATTCAACATCCTGCTCCAAGTATTGGATGACGGAATTTTGACTGATGGTTTGGGAAGAAGAGTAGATTTCAGAAACACGATCATCATCATGACTTCCAACATTGGTGTCCGTGACTTGAAAGATTTCGGAGCGGGTATTGGATTTGCCAACCGTGCCAAGTCTGAAGGAAATGACGACATCATGAAGGCAACGATTCAGTCTGCATTGAAGAAAGCCTTCAGTCCTGAATTCCTGAACAGATTGGATGATGTGGTGGTGTTCAATTCACTGAGCAAAGATCATATCTTCAAAATCATCGATATCAGCCTTGGTAAGCTTTTCAGAAGAATTACTGATCTGGGATATAAGATTGAACTGACTGATAAAGCGAAAGATTTCCTTGCGGAAAAAGGTTACGACCAACAATATGGTGCTAGACCCTTGAATAGAGCAATCCAGAAATATCTGGAAGATGCGATTGCCGAGGAGATCTTGAAAGGAGACCTTTCAGAAGGTGATGTAATCACTGCCGACTATGTAGGAGAAGGTACAGAACTCACGATTTCTGTGAAGAAAAAAGAGAAAGCAGAAGAGTAAGTGAAAGTGCAAATGATATAAAATAAGAAAGCCCCAGACGTAAGTTTGGGGCTTTTTATGTTCTTGGTATTTTCTCTTCTATGAATAGGAATGTGGCTTTAATTCCGGTGAGAATTAAAATCTTTATCAGGCTTTAGCCGAATAATCGTAAATCCATACATCAATACACCGCCTTATAATTCACGACCACATCCAGCAAGGTCCACTCATTTTCCTTGACGGTGACAGGATTTACATTTCCGTCCCCGTCGAAAATATTGGCAAAAAGTCCTTCTTCCTCAACGATAAAAACTGAATATCTCCCTGGGCTGAGTTGAATGGAATAAACGCCGGCTTCGTTTGATTCTACCTCTGTGATGGGTTTCCCTGCGACAGCAGTAAATAGCCCCTCTTCCATTTTCAAATCAGAAAATTTGGTTAAAGGATAAATTCTAACTGTCCGTTGAATCGGTTTTGGAGCTGACTTGATATCGGCTTTTCCATCTTCAGTCATCATGGGCATATGATTTCCTTCAATCCAAGTGATTGTTCCTGTAATGCCTTGCCCATCAGGTTTGAAAGGTTTGCAACTGATAATTAGTAAGCCTGAAAAAAGAATGGATGCAAAATAAAATAGTGAATTCATTTTGTTTTTAGTTTTATAAAATCATCTCCTTGGTTGACCGAGTCATCATTTTCGATATCAGGTATACTAGAGGTTTTGTCCCTAAATAAACATACCGCCAATCCCGAAAAACGTTTAATTATGACTTTCTCCCGTCCTCGGTCTCCCGTCTCCGGTCTTTAAGTTTAGATTCCTTCAAAAAGCACAAATGATTCCAAATATTGTGGAATCACCGTATTCCAGCCTAATTCCTCATTTAATTTTTGAGCTAAAGCCTCGGAGCTTTTCGTTTCACCATGCACGATAAATGTCAATTTTGGCTTTTCGCAGAAACCTTCCGCCCAATCCATCAGCTCATCTTGATCTGCATGTGCCGACAGTCCCTGGATATGATAAATTTTTGCCTTGACAGGGACTTCATTACCATAGATTTTGACCGTTGGTTCACCATCCAATAATCTTCTACCCCGCGTGCCTTCGGGTTGATACCCAACGATTACTATCCCGTTTTTTTCATTCGGTAGATGATGAAATAAATGATGGAGGATTCGCCCACCGGTAGCCATGCCACTTGCGGATATAATAATCGCCTTGCCCCGATAGTCATTTAGGGACATGGATTGTTCTCGTTTTTGATAATAGTGAAGCTGAGGATGTTTAAATGCATGCTTATCGTCCTCATGCAAAACGGCCGATAGTCGGTGATCAGCATGGAAATCAAGATAGAGTTTTGTGGTATCGATCGCCATCGGACTGTCTAAGAAAATCGGCACTTTAGGGATTTTCCCTTTTTCCATCAATTGGAAAATAAGATAAAGCATCAATTGGGTTCTGCCTACCGCAAAAGAAGGTATGATCACCATTCCATTTCTGTCAAATGTCTCCAGAATTACTTGTGCCAGGTCATTTTCTGGTTTCGTGTGGAGTGCTTTTCGGTCCCCATAAGTAGATTCTATCCATACCACATCTGCCTTTGGGATTCGGGTGGGTGGAAAAAGGATAGGGTCATTATATCTGCCCAAATCTCCTGAAAAGACCAATTTTTTAGTTTGTGATTCACCTTTTAAAATCACTTTGACTATCGATGCTCCAAGTATATGACCAGCATGAAAAAACGTCACATCAACTCCCGGATGAATGTTGAATGGCAGGTCGAATGGTTTAGGTACAAGCTGAGGAAAAACAGCCTCTGCATCTTCCATCGTGTACAAGGGCTGTGGATCTTCGTGCCGGGAGTATCCCTTTTTTTTAGCAAACTCAGCTTCTTCCTCTTGTAATTTCCCAGAATCGAGAAGCAAAATCTTGGCTAATTCAGCCGAAGCTTCGGTGCAATATATCGGTCCTTTGAAACCTTGCTTTACCAATCGAGGCAGATAACCGATGTGATCCATATGTGCATGGGTCAGGATAACTGCCTCTAACTTGTCTACCGGCATTGGGAATTTGTCCCAGTTTCTTTCCCTCAATTCCTTGCGGCCTTGAAAGAGTCCACAATCAACTAAAAACTCAAATTCTCCTAAATCGATTAAATATTTTGATCCGGTGACGGCTCCGGCACCCCCCAAAAATTTGACTGTAACATCCATTTCTTTATTTTTTAATTAAATAAAAGGTACAAAAAAAGAGACACCTTCTAGTGTCTCTTTTTGAAATAGGTGGTTTAGAGGGGTTAATCTTTCATAAAGAAAGAATCGGCGAATTTTGCTCGGGTAGTGCTGTCAATTTTAGCTTTGGTGAGGGAATCCAACTGGACATTTTCTTCTTCCTCACTTTCCCAGGTCATCGAATTTTCGCCTTTGGTTGGACAAGTCAAGCAAACTAATCCAGCCTCATTAAATACCCAAACAGCAGA
>CAYTXN010000391.1:0-3232 GCA_964441195.1 uncultured Limnohabitans sp. | reverse complement strand
TTTTTTTCAAATAAAGAAAAAATCTGAATTCCTACTGACATACAGCTGTCACTCGGAGGCAGTTTCTTTGAGTATAAATTTTAAACAAACCCTTAAATACTATGGAAACTCTAGTGAAAAACGAACAAATCATGACCAGAGAACAATTACTTGCACACTGGCAAGGACACCGAGCTTTGACTCGCAGAGCAATCGAGGCTTTTCCTGAAGCGGAACTCTTTTCTTTCAGTATTGGAGGAATGAGGACTTTTGGAGAATTAGCGTCCGAACTGATTGCGATCGCAGTTCCAGGTGTCAAAGGGCTGGCAACAGACGACTGGAAATCGTTGGATGAAAAAGATCCATCAGGAAGGAATAAAGCAAAACTTCTTGAAATATGGGATCAGAACACTGTTGAAATCAATCACTGGTTTCCGCAAATACCTGAGGGAAGATTGCAAGAGACGATGCTGGCTTTTGGTCAGTACGAGGACAAAGGATATTGTACCTTGATGTATTTCATAGACAATGAGATTCACCACCGAGGCCAAGGTTATGTGTATTTGAGAGCTTTGGGGATCGAACCTCCGGCATTTTGGGAACGATAAAAAATCTGAAATGAAAGCAAAAAAGAACCCCCAATAAGACTGAAATTCATTGGGGGTTCTCTTATCTAAAAGACTTACACTTTTTAATTCTGTCCCTGATACATTTCATTATAGACATCTTCATCCATTCCCTTGCTGAATCTTCTTAGGTTATATGTGAAAGAAACCATGAAATATTGCTGCAATACATTGGTTTGAATATCTTCTATGAAGGTCTCATTGATATTTCTTCTCACGTTAGCATTCTGACCGAGAAGATCATAAACCATGATACTGACTTCACCACGTTGGTTTTTGAAGATTTTTTTACCCAAACTCATATTGATCAATGAGAAGTTATTGTCAAAACCTTCGCTTAGACCAGAATTGATCTGGTGATTAAGATCTAATCTATAGATGATGCCTGCAAACATGATCCAATTGAAATTGACTCTGAATCGCTGTTGGAAAAAATTATTATCGAGATTTGAGTTGAGTGTGTTCTCTACACTGTTAAATGAAGACCGAGACCAAATATTGAAATCAATCTGATCACTGATACTGCTATTGATCGAGAATCCACCGCTGTATCGCTGAGAATTATTAAATCCAATTTGATCATTTACTTGACCGGGTCTTCGGGTGAAACTTAGCCCGGCATTTAGGTTAAGTTTGGATTTCATGAAGTCCAAGGGCATCCCATAACTTAGCCAAGATCGGACATCCCAATATCCATCCAAATTGACAGGTCTGTTTAACTGAGAGCCCTTTTCCAGAATAATGCCGTCTTGAATTTCTGTAGTTTCATCAGCAATCAAGGTGCTATTTGAAATATAATTGTCTACAAATTGAGATCGGGTGAAAACAAACCAGCTTTTATCGGTATCCGGATTTTGGCTTCTGAATCGGAGACGAAACTCTTTGCTGTAAGACTGATCAAGGTCTGGATTTCCCGTTCTTAACTGGAGTGGATTGGTATTGTCGATGACAGGCTGGAGTTGACGTACCTGAGGTTCGGCAGTCCGAGTATCTAAGTCCAGTTGGATGTTGGTGTTTTGGGTGAATTTATACTCAAATCGAACGGAAGGCAGAACGGCATTAAAATTTCTTTTTAAGTCAAAAGCTTGTGGAAATTCCTGTTTGTTGTCGAGGCTTGCATCCTGGTATTGGACTTCTGTCTGCAGTCTCAGTTTCTCAGTTCGGTATTGGTAGCCGAGTTCAAATTCCTGGGTTAGGTAATCACTCTGGAATGTATTGCTGAGTGCGGTATCCAAGAGCATACTTCCACCTTCAAAATCTCCTCCTTCCACGTTAAATACAAGTTGGTTAGAATTATTTCCTCTGTTTCCTACTTCGTATTCTGCTTCTAACATTCCGTTTTTGCCGAGTGCCTCAGTGAATGCCAGTCCGGCTTCCCATCGATTTCCCTGTCGCTCACGAGTGGTTCTTTGATCGATGTTTTCTGCACGTTGATTGCCATTTTCAAAATAGATGTTTCTTGCAGTTCGGTCAAATTCATCATTATCCCAACCATTGTGAAGTAAGCCACGAAATGTTAAACTTCTACCTGTTTTGTTGAATTGATGACCTACGATCAGGCGATTGAAAAAGTCAAATTCTTTATAAATTCCCGTTTTTAAATTATCTACTTGATTGATCAAATTGATTCCGTCAGTAGTTTCTCCCAGGAAAGATGAATTTTCCGTAGATGATTCAGCAGAAAAGCGAGGAATGTAAAGAATTCTGGTTTTATCAGTTGGGTTATATTCAAATCGAAGATTTGCCCGATGTTCATTGTTTACACGAATATCTCTAGCTGTCTCACTGTATTCTTGGTTGGCATCACTTGTGGTTACAAAATCTCTCACCAAGTCAACAATTCCTACATTTTCTCTTTTGGAATAGGTATAGCTTCCCGTTACTTTAATCTTATCACCCCAAAGATCCGAATAGTTTAATCCCAAAATATTTGTAGTCACGATACCTTCCTGAGGCCTACCATCTGATTGGGTATTGGCATCACTGGTATAATTGAGCATGTTTACATTATTCGAAAGTCCGGTGAAGGTAATCCGTTGGTCTTCGTCAAATGCATTGATACTAGCCCCAACAAGGTATCGATCATCAGTGCCTAATCCAGCCGTAGTTTTGCCAAATTGTCCCTTTCTCCTATTTGCCTTGGTGATGATATTGATGGTTTTGATTCGCTCTCCATCATCAAATCCACTCAATTGAGCTTTTTCACTTAATTGGTCAAAAATCTCGATGCTTTGGATCACCTCAGCAGGAAGATTTTGAAGTGCTGCTTGCACATCAGTCCCAAAAAATGGCTTCCCATCTACTAAAATTTGACCGATGTTTTCGCCCTGAGCTTGCAACGCTCCTCCTTCAGACACGACGCCGGGGAGTTTTTCGATCAGCACCTGAGCACTTGCGTCTTTCATAGTTTTGAAAGCGTCTGCATTATACATCGTAGTATCACTCTTTTGGGTTCCTGTGGATCTCCTTGTGGAAATCACCACCTCTCCCAATTCAGTAGCTACCTCCTGAACGCTTAGTGTTCCAAGGTCTTGGTTTCCGTTTACGTTAATAGTTCGGAATAAATCCCGGAAACCCAGATATTGGATTTTGAAAAGGTAATTGCCTTCTCTGACATTGGTCATTTC
>CAYTXN010000390.1:0-3250 GCA_964441195.1 uncultured Limnohabitans sp. | reverse complement strand
GCACCAAAGAAATCAACTCCCTGATAGTAGGAAGGGCAATTACTGGACATAGCGCATTCGTTTAATGAAAATTATTTTACCGCAAAGAGCGCCAAGGGACGCAAAGGTTTACACGAAAAAAAGTTTCAGCTTTTCTCCTCTGCGAACTTGAAGAAGGTCAAAAATAAATTGGATGATTGAGGTTCAAGACAAGGTCTAAATCCAAAAAACAACCTTCTCTTTTAGCTCTGTGGTAAAAAATCTTTTCGATCCTTTGCGGCCTTTGCGGTAAATAACTTTCAAAGAAAAAGCAATAGCCCAGGAAGCATAAAACTCGCCTCCATGCGCATTCTTTTTTGTTCGGGAGAAAGTCCAGTCTGAAAGAAAGTGAGGTAGTGAACCAAGCTCATCAAAAGCATAATGCAAGCAAAAGGCCGATAGAATGAGGAAAACAAAATAAACCCTGCAAGTGATGCGAAAATGATCACAAAGGCAAGAAACCTAATCCACCGAATGAGTTGGATAGGATGCAAGGAAGAAATGGCTGAGAAAAAGCCGTTTGTTTGATCTTCGTCTTGATCCAAAAAGGAAAGCATCAATAAGTTTAAAAAACCTACGCTCACATAGAGGGGAATAAAAATCAAGTGCTGCCAATCCATATCCACTCCCGATGCTCGTAAAAGTGGTAGCCATACAATTCCAACTACATAAAATAAAGCGATCGACAGTTCCTTCATCCAACCTTGCCCTGCCTTTCGAATCAAAACATTGCTTCCCAAAATCAACATGGCCAAGACAAGGGTCAATTGAAGTTCTTGGCCCCAACCAAACCACCAAAATGCACCTATCAGCCCCGAGACAATGGCAATAACAAGTAGCGCAATCAAGGTCTTCCAGTTTGCTAGGTGGAACGCCCTACGCTCGGATAGTGCTTCAGATTTTTTACTGATATCCAACAAATGATCCAGGGTATAAATGCTCCAAACTGCCAAAGCCAAAAGCACGTAGGCCGGCCAATGCAAATTCACATGAAACAACTCCTCAAAAAAAAGCATCCCGGCCATCGCACCGAATACCACATCGATAGATAGCCAAGAAATGTACTTGAAAGGAGACTTGCGATGGGCCATGGGATAAAAATAGGTGTCCGCAACTGACAGACCACAAATCGCCGCTAATTTCTAACCAAGTTTTTCTAATTTGGGGGAAATAAACCCCCATCTCAAACCTGCTGTTGTCCATTGAAAGTGGACACTTGGCAAAATCACCACTTATGAAGTTCCTATCCCTCCTATTTGCAGCAATGCTTTTAACCTTCCTTTCTTTTGCGCAAGGTCCAATTAAAGTCGCCTTTGTCGGCAACTCCATCACCCAAGGTCCCGGCCGGGACAATCCTGACAGCTATCCACTTCAAGTAGGCGCATTGCTTGGCGATGCCTACCATGTTAAAAACTTCGGCGTCAGCGGTCGCACGCTTCTTAAGAAAGGTGATTTCCCGTATTGGAATGAACCACAGTTTCAGGAGGTGAAAGACTTTGCCCCTGACGTGGTCGTGATCAAACTGGGAACCAACGACTCCAAACCACAAAACTGGGCTCAAAAAGCCGAATTTGTCAGAGATTACTTGGATCTGATCGCTGAGTTTCGTGCGCACATGCCTGCAGACGGAAAAGTCTATATCGTGATTCCTGTGCCAGTATTCCGCGAAAACTTCAGCATCTCTCCTGATGTCATGGACAACGAACAGCGACTCATGCTTTATGAAATCATCCAAAAGTCCGGATCTGAAATGATTGATCTTTATACTCCGCTGATGAATAAATCAGAACTACTTCCAGATGGAGTTCATCCAAATAAAGAAGGCCTGACGATCATGGCTGAAGTCGTGGCAAGGAGGATTAAACTTTAAAGTTGAATTGTGTAATCGGTTAATTGTTTAACTGATCGGATGCCTCGGTGAGTGTCCTCACTCGCACCTGCTAATCGCATCGCTCTGGGGAGTCTCTCACTCAACAATCGTTAAAATAAACCTTATTCACCCAAACACAAAAAGGGCCTCAGATCATCTGAAGCCCCTTTTTTTACTTACTTAAAATTCAAAATCAATACCTGAAAATCGCCGCCACTCCTGATTCGGATGGCATTTGGGCCTTGGTAAGAACAGTAACCGTTCCTCCCATCCGCATCGCTAATTCACTCATATCATCCAGCAAATCATCTACTCTAGGATTATCAATGTCCTTGTTTTGCACATTCCCTGTGACCAGATTTGTGATTCGGCTGGCGATAATCCGGTCAGCCTCGATGATCAAGGTATCAACCCTTCCTTCTACCAATGCTACTGCCACTTCTTTGATTTCCTCACTTCCGAGACCATTGGCTTTAGCTTGATTATATCTGCTAATCAGTTCGTCTTGCTTAAGCGAAAATTCAGGCTCCATGATTTCCCAAGCCATTTCTGCCATTTTATCTGTGGACAAGGTTGTCGGGTTTACCTTGATACCGTCTTCCAAAAGCAAAGGGTTTTTGTTCACTTTATGAAATATATGATGATACTCCGGTAAGGCAGCAAGCAAAAGCGGCAATCCCGAAGGTTTCGAATAATATGCGGCAATAGACTCAGCAACTTCTCGGAAATAGCGCTCGGAATCGATATCCACTTCATCTGTCTTGCTTCCATGACCATGATGCATAGCCGAACCTGCTCCTCCATAAGAGGCTACAGTCAAGTGATCGTCTGTTTTTTCCTCACCGAGTGCATCAGTCATCGTGGCTGGAACTTCTTCATGTAGATCGATTTCAACTAGCGAATGACGGTTTCCTTCGAAAAGTTGTATATCGTGACGGTTTAGCGCCAACACATGAAATCGCTCAATGGATTGCAAATAATATTGAATTGGTTTGGTGTGAAAACTGTCAGCGACCATTGCAATTTCTTTGGGAGCTTCAGCCAATTTCACCGCTTTAATAAAACCCGGTGCACTGAAAATACCCAAGCCCACAGCCGTATGATTCCAAAAATCCTCCTCTCTTGTGAGTGCAATCAAAGGTGCCAAATAGGCCTGTGTTTCGTCATTGGAATACTTCTGAAGCAGCGATTCTTCCAGTTCCTTCATCAAATTCCTAAATCGAACCGGATCCTGAAGATTTTCAGGATGACTGCGGTGTGTCGGCATATAAAGCGAAAGACAAGGCGAGTCACTGACTGCCAAAAGTTCCTGAAGTAATGCCTTATCTAAGGATTGGGTGTTTTTGTTGGTTTGCATAAGAT
>CAYTXN010000389.1:0-3254 GCA_964441195.1 uncultured Limnohabitans sp. | reverse complement strand
TTATCGCTGTAACTTTTGGATGGATTCCTGCAGTAATTTGGATTTTGGTAGGAGGGATTTTCTTTGGGGCAGTGCATGATTTGGGAAGCATGGCTGCTTCTCTTCGGACTGAAGGGAAATCAATCGGTGTCATCATTAGAAATCAGATTGGACCAAAAGGCAAACAGCTGTTTGTCATTTTCAGCTTTTCCACTTTGATTCTAGTAATCGGGGTTTTTGCAGACATTATTGCCAAGACTTTCATTGCAAATCCAGGTGTAGCCTCCGCTTCAATACTTTTTATCCTTCTAGCTGTAGCTTTCGGTTTTGTCAATCGTCTGGTAGGTTCAAGTAAAATTTCATTTATTCTTCTCACAATCGTAGGGGTCGTGTTGATGTACTATTTCGTGTATTTAGGTACTCAGCTTCCATTTGTGATGGATTATAATTTCTGGATTTTAGCCTTACTGGGTTATGCTTTTTTAGCCTCAGTAACTCCTGTTAGCATGCTGCTTCAGCCACGGGATTACCTCAATAGCTATCTGCTTTATGGTATGATGATCGCCGCTGTGGCAGGTGTTTTCATTGCAAATCCTCAAATTGAGATGACTTCCGAAATACAAACTTCCAGCGAAAGTTTGGGCTATATTTTTCCTGTTTTATTCGTCACAATTGCCTGTGGAGCTATTTCCGGATTCCACTCACTCGTTGCTTCCGGGACCACATCCAAGCAGTTGGACAAAGTAAGTGATGCCAAAGTGGTGGGTTTCGGAGGGATGCTGATCGAGTCATTTCTTGCAATTATCGCCGTCGGTGCAGTTGCTGTCCTTTCCCGTGAGGACTATACGGCTAGACTTGGAACAGAAGGTCCTGTTGCACTTTTTTCCAATGGAATAGGTGGTATGATTTCCACTTTGGGAATTTCCGAAACTTTTGCAATTGGTTTTGTGGCCTTGACAGTTTCAGCTTTTGCATTGACAACTCTGGACACTTGCACTAGACTGGCGAGATTTACTCTACAGGAATATTTCGAGGACATACCCCAACCTGCAGCACAAGTATTGGCCAAAAACCGCTATTTATCCACAATTGTAGTGGTTATTCTCTCCATTTTGCTTTTAGCTTCCGGAGAATTCAGCACGCTTTGGCCGATTTTTGGTTCGGCAAACCAGCTTTTGGCGGCATTGGCTTTATTGACCATCGCAGTCTGGCTGATCCGAAAAAAGATCCCTGCGACCTTCGTTGTGATTCCAATGTTTTTCATGTTCACTGTAACTTTGGCCTCTTTGGGATTATTTGCTTGGAAGAATTTTCAGGAAAAAGGATATGTATTGGCATTTATCGCCGCACTTCTTTTTGTTTTGGCGATTTCACTGATCGTTTTGGCATTTAAAAGCTTAAAAAATGAGGTCAAAGAGCCGGTAAAAGCCCTTTGACCTCAAAAATCAAAGTGTGTTAAAAACTGCCGGGGCCTTTTTCGGAATTCTCCAAGCCAAGGAAAAATTGATCAGGTAATCCGCAAATGCGGCATCACCATGACGGATATTGTCCGGTGTAGAATCTGCAATATCGGTGAGACTTCGAGTTCTATTTCGGACCAAAGCCACCGGGACATTCAGTGTGCCAGTCACATTTCCAAGCATATAGCTGACCCCTGGTTCGACAGAAATCACATAACCCGGTCGTCTAAATCCCCCGCTTTCCCCAATCAAATCCTTAACTGGGACACCTTCAAGTCGTCCGCCCAGCGAAAAACCTAAGCCATGAACTTTTTTCACCCCATAGAATAGTCCTGCCCGAAGTGCAAATTGATCTGGCACACTCATAATGGCTTCGCTTGCTCTGGAGCGAAAGGTCTGAGTACCATTTGTATTTCGAGGATTGAACAAGTAGAATGCATTGTAGTATCCAAAAATGGAGGGTTTAAATTCCTTTAACCCCTGGGATTCTAGGGTGACACCAGTTCCTCCATCTCCCAACTGAATGCTTTGATCCACTGGTCGAACTTCAGAACTACCGTTTGGCCCGACGTTATAAAAAGTGCTTTTGGCATTGTAATTCCCGGTTGGCAACTTGAGGCCAAGGCCTAAAGAAATATTTCCTTTAGCTGCCTTTTCTCCGGAAAGAATCCAATAACCTATTCCAAGTCTCATATCGGCCAAACCTCCTGAATAGGACATGTGTCGGGATTCTCTTCCGTGTTCATAAAGTGAGCTCCTTTCATTATATGCAAATGGAAGTGAAACTACCCCAAAAAGCCTATCCGTAAAGGAATAACCAATATTCAAATCAACCCCATGGGACCAGTTGATCACTTCAGTGCCGTTTTCAACACGTGCAGGCTCCTCGTGGGTCCCTCTGAAATGCCGGAAAGATTTAAAATACCTGTAATTCAAGCCAATATTCAAGTCTCCTTTTGTTTGAACATTTAATTGGCCAACAGCATTGCCGATTCCGGAGAACTGTCTGATGGCAACGCAGCCTTGTGCGATTGATTCTTGGGTAAGTAAAGTCATACCCATTCCGCAGCATAAGAGAAGTATATATTTTTTCATTTTTGTTCTAATTATAAGTGTTGATTAATTCGCTCTATCCATTTGAGCTCTGTCAATTGAATATTGAGCTACGTTTCTCCCTTGCTCTGTACCGACTGTAGCATCAAAACTCCAGTGAATCCCACCATAAACTCTGGAGATTGCAGCTTCCTCTGCCCAACCTCTTACCAAATCCGCTTCTGGAGGAAACATATAAGCCAATACCTCAGCAGCTGCCGCCGAAAACACCGAATGGCCCGAAGTATATGCAGGAAAATTTGGTGTCCCAGCTATAGTTTCAAATCCTTCAATCGTCTGAATCGGACGAGGATAGTGGTAATAGTATTTTGCATCCCAACAGCTAATACCCCCGTCCATGATTGCCATATTGAGGTATGCCAGTGTCCGTGCAGACCGAAGCGTATTCATTTTGTACTTTACTATGAATCGATTGGCAAAATCATTCCAGTGACCCGGAGGTGTGTAAGTGCCTAATCCATCCTGCCAAAAATTGGCTATCCTTCTTCGTTCCACTGTTCTGTTTTTAGCATAATCTTGCAACAGTCTGACGTCTGCTTCATATTCAGCAGATCCAGGAGCAGGTGGTGCATCAGGCCGAGTAGCCTCCACATTGGGGACGTTCCACATTTTTACTTTTCCAAACAACGGAGTCAAACCGACCGGACGTTGAGGAGATTCCTGATTGATCCATTTCCATCCAAATCGCTCAAATGCAGCATT
>CAYTXN010000388.1:0-3283 GCA_964441195.1 uncultured Limnohabitans sp. | reverse complement strand
TGAATCGATCACCTTCGGTTTCATGCTCTTCTTCCATCATTGCGATTGGATTTTCTATGTTTCCAAAGTGAGCCGGTGAAAGTGGATAATGGTCATTCTTAGCTGACTCCATAGCCTTGATATATGGGAAGAGAATAAACTCTTCTTTTTTCATATGGGCTGTAAGAGCATCAGCTGTCTTGGAAAACTCATCTCTTATCACCAAAAGCTCAGGGTGATTGTCCCCATGAACTTTTGCTATTTTTTCCAAATAAAATTTCAATGAGGGTATAGTGGTCTCTACATATTTATGATGGACATTGACTATATGGTCAACTAGATCAGTCATCCCAAAGTCCTTGTAATGCGTCTCATCCTGCAGCTTAACTACTTGTTCTAAATCGGCCGAGATTTTATCCAAATCCACCCCCTTTTTTTCGCAAGCATCACTGAGTTTAATACCTCCCTTGCAGCAGAAGTCAATCCCGTAATCGGTAAATACTTTAGCGGTTCGGTAATTTTCCGCCACGATGCTTCCTACTTTTTGTTCTGCGATCTCGTATGTCATAATAAGGATGTTTTTATCTTTTATAAATTGAAATTTTTTTAAATCTTAAGAAAATTGGTTCCATTCTGAATCCCCTTCGCCATATCCTCCAAGGAGGTAGTCATCATCATTCCGGCAAGATGCTCACGGATAGCTTTGAATTTATTATGAACTGCGCAGGGATGATCTTCTGAGCATTTTTCAAGACCTAATGCGCAGCCTGTGAAAATCTGATCTCCGTCAATCACTCGTACGATTTGATACAATTGTGTTTTCCTTCCCTCTTCATGTATCTCAAAGCCACCGTTTGGGCCTTTTACAGATGAAAGGAGGTTTTCCCGAACTAAAACCTGTAAAATTTTCGCCGTAAATGCTTCCGGAGAGTTAATAGCCTTTGAAATTTCCTTCAATCCTACTCTCTCGTTTCCTTCAGGAAGCGTAGAGATATAAATCATCGCATTGATTGCGTATTTACAGGCTTTGGAAAACATCTCTTTGGTTTAGAAGATGCTCAAATGTATAAGAAAATATTAAAGGATAAAAATATCCGTTAATATTTTTTTATTAAAATTTTAAACACGTCTAGGAATTTAGAATTCCTTTTTAAAGGAATAGGAGCAAGAAAGGAACACTTTAAAAGAATATGGGTTAATAGGAGTATAAAAACTTTGTCCTCAAGACATTAATTGCTTACTTTTAAAAAGCATGAATTATTCTTCACCACATTCTCATCTACTTTTCCCGGCTGCCTATCCTTCCAAGGTGACAGTCATGAGATTGTTGGTATGTCATAGCAAGGCTTTTATCAGTTAATCCTCCGTTTCTGAAACGGAGGGCATGACCCCCACACTATTTCCTAATCCAATATCCCTTCTCCTACAAGAGTAAGGTCATTACCCATTTCACTTAGCTGAATTATGAAACCATTCCTGACTGCATCAGACTATAAAACCATACATACCCTGATCCTAAATCTCCCACCACAACTCAAGGGGAAGGAAGTCACACAACTTCAACATGAAATCAAATCCGCTGAAATCGTCCCTGATGAAAAAATCTCGGCGGATACCATCCAGATTAATTCCTTTTTTGAGGTTCTTGATCTGGAAACTCAGCGCTTGATGAGGTTTCAGATCGTCCTTCCACATTTTGCTCATTTGAAGCAAAGTAAAATCTCTATCTTAAGTCCCTTAGGGGTAGCCATGATTGGCTTTCGGCAAGGGATGACCGTGGAATGGACCCTCCCAGGCGGACGCAAAAAGCTCCAAATCAAACAAGTAGAAAACCCAATCCGAAGCACTCAAATCTAATATTCAACGTCACCTAACCCAGTTTGACTATGAAGTGGACTTACAGTATTCCCGAAAAATTCAAAGCTTCCCTCCTGCTGACGGGAGTGATTGTCATCATTCTATTCAACAACCTCAGCGAGCGAACTAACAGCAGACAACTCAAGTCTGCCTTTGAGTCAATCTATGAAGATCGCTTGATGGCCGAAAGTTACATCATGGAGCTTTCCGAAGAGCTTCATGGGATTGAAAATAAATTGGACAACCAGGGAAGTATCGCTCCACAAAATATTGAAAAATCCATCCAAAAGTTGGATCAGATCAGTTTACGCTATCTCGACACCAAACTTACCGAAGAGGAGAGAGAGCATTTTGTAAAATTTGAAACCCTTACCTGGAATATCGGCCAGGGACTTCGAGCTGGAAATAATGTGGAAAATCAAATCCTTGCCGCCTTTGAGGAGCTAAAGACTCTTTCTGAAATCCAAGTAAAGGAAGCCAAAATATTGATGGGCCAGACAGGAAGAATATTTTCAACAGGTTCGATCAGCTCACAATTTGAAATAGCGCTGCTGATCATTGCTGCGCTATTCGTTCAGGCAATTATGTTTGCTTCTAAAACGCTTAAAACTTCAAATATCCCATCCCATTTAAATTGATATTAAGCTATCAAGGAACCCGGTCCCAACATTTCCTTGGGCTGGGTTCCTTGAATTTTTCCTTAGACTAGGTAGGAAGCTGAATCAAGTTACTTTTACAAGTTCCTTTTTCCGAGTCAATTTCACCTTCAAATTTTCCACGGCTAAATAAACAACCGGAACTAGATAGACTGTCAGAATCAAAGAAGACAACAAGCCGCCTATAATTACCCAAGCCAATCCATTTTTCCATTCACTCGCTGTTCCGCTTGCCAAGGCTATCGGCAGCATTCCGATCACCATTGAAAGTGTCGTCATCAAAATCGGTCTCATTCTTCCCTGACCAGCTTTCTTGAGCGCGTCCTTCACTTCCATACCTGTTTCACGGAGTTGGTTCGTGAAGTCCACGATCAGAATTGCATTTTTGGCTACTAATCCCATCAGCATAATCAAGCCGAGAAGAGCAAACAAACTGAGATTATTCATTGAAAGATTAAGTGCTAAAAAAGCTCCAATCACAGCAACGGGAATTGAGAAAAGCACCACAAACGGATAGATAAAGCTATCATACAGCGCCACCATAATCAGGTAAATCAGTAGGAAGGAAATCAATAAAACTGATCCCAAAGCCCCAAAACTGTCATTTTGCCTTTTGATATCACTTCCCCAAACCATGCTGATTCCAGGTGGAAGCGGATTTTCGCTGAGGTAAGCAACCACATCATCGGCCACAGTTCCAGACGGTCTTCCCAGCGCATTTGCGGTCAAAGTCACGGCAGGTTGTCGATCCTTTCGTTCTAGAAGTGAAGGTGATTTATCCTGCACCACAT
>CAYTXN010000387.1:0-3285 GCA_964441195.1 uncultured Limnohabitans sp. | reverse complement strand
CCATGGTGCAAGTCACTTTGGCGCCACCACCGGATTGACCCATGATGGTGACATTTCCTGGGTCGCCACCAAAGTTGGCAATATTGTCCCTCACCCAGTGAAGAGAAGCAATGATATCCAGTTGACTGACATTCCCCGAGGAAGCATACTTCTCCCCTCCCACTCCTGAAAGATCTGTGAACCCTATCGGACCCAATCGGTGATTGATGGACACGAAGACTGCGTCGCCGTTTTTGGCAAAGTTTTCACCGTGATATCCGTCTTGTTCGATTCCGTTTCCATTTGTGAAGCCTCCACCGTGCAGCCAAACTAACACCGGGCGTTTTTTGCCATCTGCTATTCCATTAGTCCAGACATTTAACTTTAGACAATCCTCGGAAACATCATCGTAGTTCCAATGATCGGCAAAGGAGTAGTGTGGGCTCGCATAGCGATTGTCCATGATTTGAGGAGCTGTATTTCCCCACCAAATGGTATCCTTGATTGCTTCCCATTTTTCAGGTTTTTGGGGAGGCATAAACCGATTTTTTCCTGAAGTATCTGCGCCATATGGCACACCAAGAAATGTGTAAACTCCATTTAGCTGATAACCCCGGATTTTCCCAAAACCTGTGTCTGCGATCGCGATATCATCACCGATTTTTAGGTATTGCTCATCGTCTGTCACTTCTTTTTGTGGAGGAAGAGGATTAGCATTTCCAGTAAACGGGGCTGCTGCGAGGCCGGCAGTTCCCAATCCGATTTTTTGCAGAAATTTCCTTCGGTTATTTTCCATTATGATTTCAGGGTTAGTATCAATTTCTATTGTCTCAATTTGTGTAAATGAGTCAATTAATCCTAATCCGAGGATTCTTTTTATTTTGACACTCTGATTGAAGTATAAACGGCTAAGAACAAGTACCTATGACAATTAAAAAATGGATTATCACGGGGTTGGCTTTATTGGGAAGCCTTTCCCTTGGCTTTTCCCAAGAAGCACCCGGCTACTTTATGCATCCGGATATTCATGAAAATACCGTCGTTTTTGTGGCGGAAGGTGATTTATGGAAAACTCCCCTAAGTGGTGGCGAAGCAATCCGTCTAACTACGCATGCCGGGGATGAAAGCTCACCCAAGATTTCCCCGGATGGCAAGTGGGTGGCCTATGCAGCTACCTATGAAGGGCCTACAGAAGTTTATCTGATTCCTATTTCGGGCGGTTTGCCTCGAAGGCTGACTTACGAACCTGCTGCTTCAATCCCGACGGATTGGAAATCTGCCACAGAAGTCGCTTATGTGACTAATCAATATTCCACTTTGCCACGACTGAATACGGTCGTGATCAATATTGAAAATGGGGCAAAATCGATCATTCCTCTCGATATGGCAGCCGAGGGAAGTTTTAATGACTCGGGTGACACCTACTTTTTCGTCCGACCAACCTTTCATAACAATGTCACCAAGCGATATGAGGGAGGTACTGCACGTCAGCTTTGGAAATATACTTCAGGTCAAGCGGAGGCAGTAAAGCTGACCAATGACTACAAAGGCGAAGATCATCACCCAATTCATCATGCGGGCCGAGTTTACTTTCTTTCCTCCCGAGATGGTATCCAAAATGTCTGGTCAATGAATGAAAACGGTTCGGATCTGAAGCAGCATACCAAGCAACCAAGTTATGATGTGAGGGAAGCCTCCATCCACGGAAACAACTTAGTGTACCGAGCTGGAGCAGATTTATATGTCCATGATTTGCAAAGCATGCAGGATAAGAAGCTGGCAATCAGCCTAACTTCTGACTTTGAGCAGTTGCGGGAATATTGGATCGACAATCCTTCTAATTATATCAGCAATATTTCCATCAGCAATGACGGCGAAAAAGTGGCGTTGACTGCTCGAGGACGGGTTTTTGTTTTTCCTTCCAAGCAGGGTAGATCGCTTCGTCTTAGCCAAAAAGACGGCGTTCGTTACCGTGACGCAGTTTTCACTTCCGACGATAAAGACATATTAACCTTCTCCGACGAAAGCAGGGAGTTTGAAATTCACCAATATTCTGGCTTGGGTTTGGATCAGGGGAAAAAGCTGACTGCTGATGGGACTACCTTAAGGTTTGGACTTTTACCTTCCCCTGACGGGAAAAAACTCGCCTATTATGATCTTGAAAATGACCTTTGGGTGTTGGATATGGCCTCCGGCAAAAAGGTAAAAGCAAACGCTTCTGATGAGGGGATCAGCGGAGCAATGGCCTGGTCCCCAGATAGCAAATGGCTGGCTTTTGGCGAGTCCGCTTCCAATACGTTTATGCAACTTTTCATTTTCAACCCAGAAACAGGCAAACGAATCCCACTAACCACTGATCGAACTAACAGCATGAATCCCCAGTGGAGTCCTGACGGAAATTGGATTTATTTCATGTCTGACAGGAATTTTGAATCTCGAATCGGTTCACCTTGGGGTACTCGTCAGCCGGAGCCTTTCTGGGAAAAGCAGATCAAAATCTATCAAGTGGGATTGAAAAAAGGCTTGATTTCGCCATTCCAACCAAAAAATGAATTGAAACCCGCCGAAGAGAAAAAGTCTGAAGGACCAGTTGTGGTCACTGTCGATGAAGAAGGATTGATGGAGCGAGTTCGTGAGGTTCCGATTCCTGCAGGAAACTACAAGAATCTAGTGGTGACAGACAAAGCACTTTACTACCACCGCGTTGGCCCTGGAATGGGAGTTTATTATGGTGGGGGAGCTTCTAATGACGATAATCCGGCTTTAATGATGACTCCGATCGATGAGAAGGCTGAGCAAAAAGTCTTTGCTGACAAAGTCAACAGCTTTGTCACTTCGCTGAATAACAAGTATGCGGTCCTGAGAATGGGCTCCAATCATTACGTAGTCGAATTGGGAACTTCACCCGTTTCCGACTTTTCCAAAAATCAGCTGAGTCTGAGTGGTTGGAAGTTTTCAGTCGATCCACGGGAGGACTGGAAGCAGATCTATACCGACGCTTGGCGAATGGAGCGCGACTATTTCTACGACCGAACTATGCACGGTGTGGATTGGGATGCGATGTATGAGAAGTACCTCCCGCTAGTCGATAGAGTGACCACGCGTCGGGAGCTTTCGGACGTGATGGGAGAATTGATTGGTGAATTGAGTGTACTTCATACTTCTGTAGGTGGAGGAGATTTGCGGAGCGGAGAGGATCAGATTCAGTTTGGGATGCTGGGAGCGAGATTTTCCAGAAATGAAAAACATAAAGGCTATTCCATTGATCATATTTTTCTGAGTGATCCGGATTATCCCGATGAGATG
>CAYTXN010000386.1:0-3290 GCA_964441195.1 uncultured Limnohabitans sp. | reverse complement strand
CATAATGAAGGGAAACTCGACCCTGCGATGTCCTCCGCAGCCAAGTATAACATGACCGAACTCCAATGCAAAGTGGCCGACGAATGTGTACAGCTACATGGCGGTTATGGTTACATGTGGGAATATGGAGTGGCCAGGGCCTATGCCGATGCCCGAGTACAGCGGATTTATGCCGGAACCAACGAAATCATGAAAGAATTGATTGCTCGAAAAATTCTTCAGTAAAAAGAATACTTTTGACTAAGCTCGAGTATTTTTAGTGCTTAATTAATCTGAAAATCACCCAAAAAACCATAGATATGACCCATTTTCCATGGCATAACCATTATCCTGCATCAGTAGATAAGGAAGTGAATTGCGAAGCCTATTCAAGTATTGTTGATCTTTTTGATGAAAGTGTCAAGAAGTTTGGATCGGATGTGGCGTTTGAGTGTATGGGGAAAACAATGACTTTCAAGGAGTTAGATAAGCTTAGTGCACAGTTTGGCTCTTACTTGACACAGGTTTTGAAATTGGAGAAAGGCTCCAGAGTGGCGATCCAAATGCCAAATATTCTACAATATCCTGTGGTCATGTTTGGTGCGCTTCGTGCAGGGATGGTCGTAGTCAATACCAATCCGCTCTACACTCCAACAGAGATGAAGCACCAATTCAATGATTCCGGTGCTGATGTCATCGTGATTGTGGAGAATTTTGCTTCCAATCTGGAAAAAATCAGATCGAGTATTCAGGCAAAACACATTATCACCACGGAATTGGGAGATATGCTTGGAGGCTTAAAAGGGTTCATTGTCAATGTGGTGGTCAAGCATGTCAAGAAGATGGTTCCTGCTTTTTCCCTTCCGGGATCAGTTTCTTTCAAAACCACACTGGCAAAAGGCGCTGCGTTTACATTCAAGCCAGTGAAAATGAATTTGGCCGAACCAGCCTTCCTTCAATATACCGGTGGAACTACAGGTGTGAGCAAAGGGGCAGAATTGACCCATGGAAATATCGTGGCCAATATGCAGCAAATTTCTGCTTGGATGAAGCCAAAACTGAAGGAGCGAGAAGAGATTGTAATTACAGCTTTGCCGCTATATCACATTTTTGCCTTGACGGTAAATTGTCTTGCCATGTTTAAAATTGGTGCGCATAATGTGTTGATTACCAATCCTAGAGATATGAAGGCTTTCATTGGTGATTTAGCTAAAAAGAAGTTCACCGTGATTACAGGTGTAAATACCTTGTTTAATGGATTGCTCAATCAGGAAGCTTTTAAGGCGCTAGACTTTTCAGCTTTGAAAATCGCAGTAGGGGGAGGGATGGCCGTTCAAAAAGCGACTGCTGAAAAGTGGAAATCAGTAACAGGTGTTCCATTGGCGGAAGGATACGGACTGACGGAGACCTCACCTGTAGCCTCATGCAATGCCATTGATGGAACTGAGCGGATCGGGACAATTGGTGTTCCGCTACCCAATACAGAAATCATGATTGCTGATGATTCGGGAAATTCATTACCGGTCGGGGAGCGCGGTGAAATATACATCAAAGGTCCGCAAGTGATGAAAGGCTATTGGAACAGACCTGAGGAGACAGCCAATGTAATGCACGGAGATTGGTTTAAGTCTGGTGACATTGGTGTGATGGATGAAGATGGCTTTGTGAAAATCGTGGATCGCAAGAAAGAAATGATCCTGGTATCAGGCTTCAATGTCTATCCAAATGAAGTGGAAGATGTCATTGCATCCTATCCAGGAGTATTAGAAGTAGGGGTAATCGGGATGCCTGATCCAAAATCTACCGAAAAGGTAGTTGCTTATGTCGTCAAAAAAGAAGAAACAGTAACTGCTGAAAAGATCATCGAACACTGCAAAGGCTCGCTTACGAACTACAAAGTACCAAAAGAGGTCTATTTCATCGAGGAACTTCCGAAATCAAACGTAGGAAAAATCCTTCGCCGAAAAATCAAAGAAGCCCACATGGAGAAAATGGGAATCAAACCGGAATAGCAGCCAAAAAAAGCAGCAAATTCATAATATTAAAAAAAACCGCAAATCGCGGTTTTTTTTGTTTTTTTGTCCCTCAATAATTTTGAAAATGAAGTCCCCGGATCGCTCAGCACAGTAAATTTTCCAGTCTTCCAATTTTACAATTTTTCAATTCCATGACCTGGCAACTCATCAAAGACGCGATTCTCGGCAAAGAACAGGATTTCACAAGTCTTCCATTGAAGACAGCGATTTTTGTTTTGGCTATTCCGATGATCTTGGAGATGATGATGGAGTCAGCCTTTGCAGTAGTAGATATTTTCTTTGTTGCCAAACTTGGCGAGCATGCCATTGCAACAGTTGGATTGACTGAATCAGTCATCGTTTTGGTTTATGCCATTGGCTTCGGAATTAGTATGGCTGCTACAGCTTTGATTTCAAGAAGATTTGGGGAAAAAGAGTACGAAGAAGCCGGCACCGCAACCTTTCAACTTTTGATAGTAGGTATGACAATCTCAATTTTCCTGGGTCTTGGGGGATGGTTTTTTGCCGATAACTTACTTCGGGTGATGGGTGCGGAAGAGGCCGTTGTGAAGTCAGGAACCAATTACGCACGGATTGTTTTTGCCGGAAATACAGCCATCATGATGCTTTTCTTGATCAATGGTGCTTTTCGGGGAGCGGGACAAGCGCATTTGGCGATGCGATCACTTTGGATCGCCAATGGACTTAACATCATCTTAGATCCGCTTTTGATTTTCGGGATTGGAAGTTGGACAGGTTTGGGACTGGATGGTGCTGCTATTGCCACCACATTCGGAAGAAGTATCGGCGTGATTTATCAGTTTTATCACCTTTTCAATGGCAAGCATAAACTGAAGATTCTCCGAAGTAATCTACTGATTAAATGGGAAACCATACGTAAAATCATTGACCTTTCATTGGGCGGAATGGGACAGTTTCTGATAGATTCGATTTCATGGGTCGCATTGACTCGAATGAATGCCGAATTTGGTTCAGCGGCTTTGGCTGGCTATACGATTGCTTTTCGAGTTTTGATTTTCACCATTTTACCCGCTTGGGGACTTTCAGGTGCAGCCGCTACTCTTGTAGGTCAAAATCTGGGAGCAAAAGAAGTTGATCGCGCCGAAAAAGCCGTTTGGCTGACTACACGATACAACGTGATCTTTATGGCGTCTGTGACCGGTATTTATCTGCTTTTCAGTCAGCAGCTTGCAGGTTTTTTCACGGATATACCTGAGGTTCGTGAGATCGCTGCACAGGGGCTTTGGGTGATATCTATTGGTTATGTGTTTTTTG
>CAYTXN010000385.1:0-3296 GCA_964441195.1 uncultured Limnohabitans sp. | reverse complement strand
GTGAAATTCAGCAAGTGCTGCGGCCCGATCTTCGGATTTTGTTGATGTCAGCCACAATTGATGCAGAGCAGCTTTCAGGACTTTTGGGTGCAAAAGTCATCCAAAGTCAAGGCCGACAGTTTCCAGTAGAAGTAAATTATCTAAATGAGGTAGATGAATTCGCAATTGGTGAAGATGCTGCCCGATACATTATTCCCCTCGCTAAAAAACATGAAGGGGATTTTCTTGTGTTTTTACCCGGTCAGGGAGAAATCAAGAAAGCTGAAGAGATTCTCCGTAGAGCCTTACCAGATACTGTAGTATTGCCTCTATTTGGTCAGCTTTCACCTTCGGAGCAAAATCGAGCCATTCTTCCCCACCCTTCGGGAAAGCGAAAAATCGTACTTTCCACAGACATCGCTGAAACATCACTAACGATCGAGGGAATCAAAGTGGTAGTGGATTCAGGCTTTGCAAAATCCAATCGATTTGATGCTCGATCGGGGCTTTCTAGGTTGGTATTACATCGGATCAGCAAGGATTCTGCAGACCAACGAAGCGGTCGGGCAGGACGATTGACTGCCGGTCATTCTTATAGACTATGGTCGAAAGCCACACAAGGGCAACTTGCAGAATACCGCGTTCCTGAGCTAATGGAGGCGGATTTGACAGCTTTGGTTTTGGACATGAAAGCGTGGGGAAAACAGGAGATTCGTTCTATGACTTGGCTGACTCCTCCTCCTGCTGGAACTTTAGCTTTGGCAGAAAAAACTTTGGAGGCTTTGGATGCCATTGTAGATGGAAACCTTACCGAGCATGGAAAGGAAATCCACCAATTACCTTGTCATCCTCGCATCGCCCATATGCTCATCTTTGCAAAGCGGATGGACCAACTTGGTTTGGCTACTGATATTGCGGCTGTTTTGGAGGAAAGGGATCCACTTCCTCCCGATTCAGGAACAGATTTGAATCTGAGAATTGAAGCGCTTAGAAGATTCCGAAGTCGAGGCGTTAACATGCCCCGAATCAAAAAAATCGAAAAAGTAGCAAGTCAATATCGGAGAATGTTCGGTATTCAACCTGAAAACGATCCGGTTGATCCTTGGCAGACCGGTTTGCTTTTGGCTTATGCATATCCTGAACGGATCGCTGCAGCAAGACCTGGAAACAATGCGCAGTTTCAGCTTTCAAATGGGAAAATCGCACAGATTGGACATCGTGATGACTTGGCTCATGAATCTTGGTTGGCAGTAGCACATGTCGATGCCAGAGAAGGCTTAGGAAAAATCTGGATGGCTGCACCACTTAATCCCAAGGATTTGGCTCCGATGATCAAAACTCGGGAAGTCTTGGAATGGGATCGAAAAAAAGGTGGATTGATTGCGCTTTCTGAAGTTCGAATCGGAGCAATTATACTTGGAACACGTCCACTTCAGAAGTTTGACAAAGGATCAGCCAAGGCAGCCATTCTGGAAGCAATTGCTGAGGATGGGGAAATGCTTTTGGATTTCAATGAAAAAGTTGAACAGTTAATCTATCGAATTCAATCGGTGAAAAGCTGGAATTCCGATCAGGAGTGGCCTTTTTGGAATACAGAGTCCTTGTGTTTGAATGCCAAAGAATGGCTCGAACCTTATTTAGAAAACATCTCAAAAAACGAGGATTTAAAAAAGCTCGATATGTATTCGATCCTTCTTCACAGTCTTTCTTTCGACCAGCAAAAACTGCTTAATGACTTAGCGCCAAGTCAAATAAATGTCCCTTCGGGGAGTCAAATAACAATTGAATATAAGTCAGAAGGTGAAACTCCCCTCCTTTCGGTCAGACTTCAGGAGCTTTTTGGGCTTTTGGAAACTCCAAGAGTAAATGCAGGTAAAGTTGGAGTATTAATTGAGCTACTTTCCCCAGGTTATAAACCCGTTCAATTGACTCAGGACTTAAAGAGTTTTTGGGCAAATGGGTATTTTGAAGTCAAAAAAGAGTTAAAAAGACGGTATCCAAAACATGAATGGCCGGAAGATCCGATCAATGCCGAAGCAGTACGCGGAGTAAAAAGGAAGTATTGATCAATCTTGGAGATGATCTAAATAGTGTAAAAGCTGAAGAAACGAAGCAATAGTAAAAGGAGTCATTTCTCGTTGCTCGATATTTTCCAAGTAAAGCTGACGAAGAATTGGATAATCTTCTGGATTGTAAAGTTTTGCCAAAGTCACACCTCGAAAGGAATTATAAACAAAGTTTTGGGTTTTGAAGGCTTTGTCTTTTCGTTCGGCAAATGCACATTCTAAATTCTCCGGCTGAATCATTTCATCTAACCAATGAAATCCGTACATGACAAAGAATTTTTCCGCAGCCATTATTGCCTCTGCCAATTGACTGTCATTTTCGATAACAAATCGCTTGGGTATTATTTTACCAATTTTATCTGGAGTCTGGACTAACGTGATCGACCGTTCAGCATAATCACTAAGAGTAGGAAGGAACCGATGTATAATTTCCTCTACGGCATGTATTCGAATCCCAAGATTATATTCTAGATAGCTTACCTCCGGATATTCGGTAAAGTGGACGAATACCATTTGCTGACCTTGAGGAAAGTTTTTTTGGAACAGCAAATTGGAAGAATGAAATTCAAACTCAAAATCGTTAAAAAATTGATGATGTAACTCAATTACTTCCAGCTTCCTCATAGTTTTTTAAACAGAGGAATTACAAATTTGTTGTATTAATTAGGAAAATAATTCCCTCATTTCCTGCAACATAGGTTCGACTTCAGACTTTTTCACCTCGACACTTCCTTCGTCTTCAGGATTGTGCAAATAGTGGTTCCAGTGTTTTTCAGCTTTCCGGATAGTGCGAGGAGTAATATCAAATTCTACCTCATCCAAGTAAACTTTTGCCAGAGTAGAAGCTTTGTAGTTGCCAAAAAGAAATACTTTAAAAACATCCACAAAGTGATCACTCAAATCATAAGCTTCGAGAATTTGAACAAAAGCGCCTTGTACTGATTTGTTCTTTTTTTCAAAAATAGTTTCAAAAATTACATCCAGCGCTTCTTTCTGGAATTTCGTCTTAGAAAGAGACCTGCAGGCCAAGTATGCCAACTCCCAATTATCCCCTTTTACCAGTTCCAAAAGTTTGTCTTTTGCTTCCTCATCAGCCACTCCGCCAAGTTTGTCAGCAAAAAAGTATGCTTCAGCTTCTTTGGGGTCGCACATCCTGTTAAAAAGTTTTTGAATATCTTCCTGCATGATTTTTTCTTTATTTGTGCAAAGATAGCCAATAGTTTTTTCCCTAAAATGAATATTCCCCAAGCT
>CAYTXN010000384.1:0-3301 GCA_964441195.1 uncultured Limnohabitans sp. | reverse complement strand
ATTTTCCTGCTTGATAATCTGCGTAAGCTTCTTGAATTTGCTTTTGAGTATTCATTACGAATGGCCCTTGTGCGACCATCGGTTCGTTAAATGGCAAGGCGTGGCCTAGAATCAAGATCGAATCTTCAAGCGCTTCCAACTCAATTTTCTGGCCTGAATTATCAAATTCAACCAAGTTTCTGAACATCACTCCAGTTCCGTTTACAGTAAGTTCTCCCCGAACGATATAGAAAAAGATGTTTTCCTCCGCGGGAATTTCCTTCTCAAATTTTCCTCCTTTTTCAAGGTAAATCGTGCTCATTGTAATTGGAAATGTGCCTTCAAATGCGCCATTTACCCCATTCCATTCTCCAAAAAGCTGTTGAACTTTCACCTTTCCTCCGTCCAAATCCAAAGTTGGAATTTCTTCTTGCTGCAATCCCACGTAATTCGGAGTAATCATCTTCTTTGCCGCAGGTAAATTCAACCAAAGCTGCAAAATCTCTAGATCACCACCATTTCGCTTGAATTCGCTGCTTGACACTTCGGCATGGATCAATCCACTTCCTGCTGTCATATATTGTACTCCACCCGGTCCAATGACGGATTCATGACCTGAGGAATCCTTATGCATGATATCTCCTTCCAAAATGAACGTCACTGTCTCCATTCCTCGATGTGGATGGGGTCCAAATGGCAATCCTTGATTTCGCTCAGGGTAGGTTTGGAATCCGTGATGATTCAAGAAAATAAAAGGATCGATCTGCTGAAGGGTACGTGTCGGCATTGGACTATAGGTTACCAAATCAGCGATGGGTCGGTATTCTGATTTATGTATTTTATTGATTGCTCTCATGGCGTGTTATTTTGTGTATATACATTAAATACAATCTGTAGAGAAAAAGTTTACTTTACCTTCATTTTTTCAAAGCTTATTTTAGCCTTTTGTCAAGTTCTAATATCGTATTCAGCAGGACATTCGCTCCATTTGCGATATCTTCCTTTGTGGAAAACTCTGCTGGAGCATGGCTGATTCCGTCTTTACTTGGGATAAAAATCATTCCCATCGGTGCGATTCTGGCCATTTCCTGAGCATCGTGACCCGCACCACTTGGAAGGCTTTTGGTGGAAAATCCCAATTTTTCAGCCTGATATTTAATAATTTCCCGGATCATAGAGTCTGCGATCGCAGGCTTACTAGCAACTTCAATATGCTTAATATCCAACCCAAACTCACTTTCTGAAGCAAGAGATTTTGCTCTTTTTTCTATCTCTGAATAAATCTCCCAGATTTTTTCAGCTGATAGATCTCTGATTTCCACCGTTACTTTTACTTCACCCGGAATCACATTTCCGGCACCGGGAAAAGCCTGAATTTTACCAACAGTTCCTACTTGCTTTCCTTCATAACTATTCACGATTTCATTTACTGCCAACACAAATTTCGCAGCGGGAAGCATCGGATCTTTCCGCATATTCATCGGAGTGGTCCCTGCGTGATTTGCCTTTCCCAGAAAAGAAAACTCCCACCACTCGATCGCCACAATACCTTCTACAACTCCGATATCCAACTTTTCCGTGTATAGATTTCCTCCTTGCTCAATATGCAATTCAAGAAATGCCGCCAAATCTCCCGGATTTCTTTTGAGCTCAGGAATTCGATCTGGATTACCTCCTAAAGCTTTGATACCATCGTATTGAGTCAGACCGCTTGAACTCACCACTTGTAATGCTTCTTTACTGAGCGAACCAACCAAGGCACGACTGCCGATGACTCCGCCTTCTTCATTGGTAAAAATGATGATCTCAAATGGATGATTTGTTTGAATTCCTTTTTCGGAAAAAGTCTTTGCCACTTCAATGGAGCTCATTGAACCAACGGGGCCATCGTAATCCCCTCCATTTGGCACTTCATCGATATGAGATCCGAAAGCAATCGGTTTTAGGTTTGAATTTTTACCAGCTTTTCGTCCAATAATATTCCCCGCAAAATCAACAGAAACCTCAAGTCCTGCATCTTCCATCAGCGCTTTCACGTATTCCCTAGCTTCGATATCATATTTGGTATAAGCTTGTCGATCAGACCCTCCAGCAGCATTTTTTCCGAAGGATGAAAGCTTCATCAGACTTTCATGTAAACGATCAGAATCAACTTTCTCTTGCTGAGAATAACCGCTAAGAGCAAAAGTGAAAAGTAGAATAAGGATTGAGGAAGTATGTTTTTTCATTTTCGATAGTATTCTATTCAGTTTAAGATAGCACAAAAAAAGTCCTGCTTCTCAACAGGACTTTCAAATGATTTAAATGACTTTTTATTTAAGCCAGGCAAGTTTGACTTCATCAGGAGCTTTCATACGGTCGGCTACTCTCATGTAGCGTTCTGATAATTTAGCCAAGTAATCCTGAGCTTTTGATGCCGCTGCATCTAAACCTGTCAGTGCCTCGATTTTCCAGAGATTCACTAAATGATCAATGATTCTGGCATAGTCCCAACTAGTATAGATTCCTACTTTCTGTGTGATTTCAGAAAACTGCGTAAACAAGGACGGATTTGATCCGCCTTCACCCATCAATACTGCCGGCATGACGATTTGCTTTCTCATCAATTTCTCAAATGCGAGAATCGCACCGTTTGGATCGATTTCGAAGATTCTTGACATAAAAGATTTATAAGCCTTCTCGTGTCTCGCCTCATCACCGGCTATTTGCTTGCAAATTCTTCCCAAAATCGTATCACCGGCGATATCAGCCAGTTTTCCAGTATTGACGTGGGAAATTTTGGTTGCTCTTTCCTGAAAGGACGTATAGACAATCGCTTGATATGGATCTCCGCCTGAGTTTGGATCAAAACCATTAGTCAGTAGTCGGTGAATAGTTCGTTCAACAGCCTTCATATCGACTCTTCCAGTCATATAGAGGTACTTATTGAGCAGATCTCCGTGTCTGTTTTCTTCTGCAGTCCATGACTTAGACCATCGCACCCATCCTCCAGGAGCAAGAAGGTTTCGCTCTGGATTTATACCTTCCAACAAATTGAAATACGTTTGATAGCTTGGGAGCGCCTCTTCAGTGATCATATTTCCGATCAGTGATGTTAAAACCGTGTCAGGAATTCCTTCAGCTCTCTTTTGAAGAAGTTTGATTTCTTCATGAATATTGGGGTCTCCAAAATCCGGAAGAAAGTCTGAGGGTTGCCAACATTTATCTGGATCTACCAAAATATTATCAACAGCATCAGCAACTAAGCCATCTAATTGTGTAATGACCTCAATATTCTTCTCTAATTCGTAATTGATTTCGCCTGTGTTCATTAGGTTACTTG
>CAYTXN010000383.1:0-3322 GCA_964441195.1 uncultured Limnohabitans sp. | reverse complement strand
CAAAACTCAAAAAACACAGTTCCGAATTCCCAACTCCGGAATCTTTACGGAAAGTGACCAAACAGGGCCGAAAAGGAAATGCTTCATTTTCGGGAGTTACCACTTCCACGGAAGGCTCGGATTGGATTATTCGCTGCGCAAAAAAGGAAGATTCGAGACCACTTTGGGTGCTGGTCTGGGGTGGACTTGAGGATCTAGCCCAAGCCCTTCACGATGCACCAGAAATTCAGGAAAACATCCGCGTCTATTGGATCGGTGGTCCCAACAAAAAATGGAGTGCAAACAGCTACGCCTATATCGCCGCGAATTTTCCGGATTTGTGGATGATCGAAGTCAATTCCAGCTACTATGGCTTTTTCTCCAACAATCAAAAGCCCGACGTAGTCAAGACCACAGATTTTTATGAAAAGCACATTCAGGGTGCCGGACATTTGGGCAAGGATTTCAAAAGCTATTACGATGGCGAAATCAAAATGGGAGACACTCCTTCCCTACTCTATTTGATGCATGGAAATCCCGATGATCCAATGGGCGAAAGCTGGGGAGGAAGTTTCGAGCCGATCAGCAGAAGTGCTCGAGTGGTGTTTGATCAAATGACGACAAGTGCTGATACCGTAGCTTTTTGCAGTGTGATTGAGTTTCGGTTGAAAGGGCCAGAAATCAAAGCTGCACCAGATTCCATTGTCTTTTGGATGGAAGTTCCCTACGGAAAAAGTACCCAAACCTGGCCTGGATATTATCTCGGAGATGGAAACTATTCCATTCACTACGCCCCAAAGCAAGCGGAGATTCTAAAATATCAATTCACTTCTAAGATTCCCGGTTTCCCAAAAGGTGAAAGGGAAATGGTGGTGAGTAACCTTTGGCCGGGAAAGCCTAACGAAACTGATTACCTCCTTGGGAAGAATTGGTACAGCGATTCTTCCGATCCGGAAAAATTTGATGGCAAACTCCAAGGAGGCAAGACCATTCTAAAATGGAGAAATGACATCTTGATGGATTGGGCGACGCGTTGGGAATGGTTGAAAAAATAATTTTTCTTTTATCGCTACATATTTATTGTTTATCAATAAATAATTACTGTTATTTGAGGCATCAACTCTAATCTCTTTACCGATGTCATCAAGAACCGATATCCTCATCAAATTCCTACAGGTGATTTCATGGATTACCTTCATTGGCCTCAGCATCAAAACTGGCGCCTTGATTTTCAATTTTATTTTTACACAATTCAATCCAATCGCAGTCAAAGATTTGTACCTAGGCCTGGATCTTTCCTCATTGTTTGGTCAAAACGAGATCTACTTTGGGTTTTTGTTCAGTTTCATCATTGTGGTGACTGCGATAAAAGCCTACTTGTTCTTTTTGATTACTCAGATTTTCAGTAGCCTAAACCTAGTCAAACCGTTTAGCGAGGAAGTCTCCAAGTTGATAGCACAAATCAGCTACTATACCTTTTCCATCGGTTTGATTGGGGCGATCGCTCATCGATACGCCCAAAGCTTAGTGAAACGTGGCTATGATGTCGATTCCGTTGGTCTCTTTTGGAATGATTATTCTGCTTTTTTTATGATGGCGGCAGTGGTTTTTGTGATTGCGCAGATCTTTAAAAAAGGTCTGGAATTGCAAGCCGAAAATGATCTTACTGTATAAAACAATCTAATTCAATTAAAAACTAAAAGAATGAATTTCTATGAAGGTGACTAAAGTCTTATTGTGGATCACATACATCAGTTTTGGAATAATTATTATCGCCTTTGGGATAGTAGGATCTATTTTTTTACCAGAAGGTTTCAATGCTCAAGAAAGGGAAAAAGGCAATTTGGAAGGTGTAGTTTCTAAAAGTACTACCTCAAAGTTTGAGCTACCTATGAACCTAAATGTAGAATACTATTTCCGAATCAAAGAAGGTGAATTATTGGTAGACAGCTATTTTTTAAAAATTCAAAAGAAATTTCTTAGAAATCCTGAGCAAGCTCAAGCAGTGGAGAAGGATGTAGATTATCCCGAACCACTACATGAAAATCTTTACTCAATGCCTGGCACAGAAAGTTACTTGTACATTCCAATTTCCTATTCAAGTATCCAAGCGGCAGTCATGATTTGGAAATTTTACTTCTCTTTGGCTGCAATTGCTTTACTATCAGTGTTTTTGATAACGATCAGATTTCTTCAAAACTGCGATAAAGGATTATTTTTTGTTAAAGCTAACGTCTCATATATCAGAATTATAGCTTATCTCGCAATTGCATTCAGTTTAATCGACTATGCAACTCAATGGCTCATATTCAAAAGATTAAACAATAGCTTTAGCGAATTCCCAATCAATATAAATTCCGCACTGGATTTTAACTGGGCTTACGTCATCGCTTCACTTTTTTTGTTACTTATCATCCAAGCTTTCAGCGAAGGAATCAAACTGAAAGAGGAACAATCCCTAACCATTTAATCATGCCTATAATTGTCAATTTAGATGTCATGATGGCCAAGCGGAAAATGTCCCTCAACGAGCTTTCTGAAAAAGTGGACATCACACTTTCTAATCTTTCCATTCTCAAAACCGGTAAAGCAAAAGCGATCCGATTCAGTACTTTAGAATCCATATGTGCGGCATTGGAATGTCAGCCGGGGGATATTTTGGAGTTTAGGGAGGATGAGTAACTATCTGTTATTGGTTATTAAGTTATTGGTCAGCCAGTACCAATTCGATATTCAGCATTCGATGTTCGGTGTTCTATATTTTCTAAATTTCGAATATTGAACATCGAATTTCGAATCATGAACCCAACCAACCCCCAAGTCGACCGTTTCCTCCTCGAAGGCTGCATGCGCTGCGAAAAAGGCGCGACACCAGCCTGCAAAGTCCATTGATGGACTCCTATTCTTGTCCAATTAAGACAGATTCTTCTGGTTACTGAACTGGTTGAGGAGCGAAAATGGGGAGTGCCAGTCTACACTTTGAATGGGAAAAATGTAACGCTTCTAGGGGTATTCAATGATTCTTGCGTCATCAGTTTTATCAAAGGAAGCCTGATGAAAGATCCTGAAGGGATTCTCGAGCTTCCCGGTCCTAATTCTCATGAAGGGCGAATCATCCGGCTTACTAAAATGGAGGATTTTGAAAAACTGGAAGCTTATCTCACCCAATACATTCAGGATGCCATAGAAATCGAGAAGTCAGGCAAAAAACCAGAAGTTCCGTCACCAGGTGGAATGGAAATCCCTGAAGAGCTAACCGAAAAATTCGCCGAGCATGAAGGTTTGGAAAAGGCCTTTTTCGCACTTACACCAGGAAGACAGCGAGGCTATTTGATTCACTTCA
>CAYTXN010000382.1:0-3325 GCA_964441195.1 uncultured Limnohabitans sp. | reverse complement strand
TAGCGGCTTCCTTAGTAGCAGTATTAGCGAGTGCAGCGGCGATTTATTTCGCAGGAAAATATTACGACATAGACGAGAAATTTACCGCCTTGCTGCAAGATCAGCAAGTGATGGCGGACAACTTGAATCAGGTTAAACTTCAATACGAAGAGACCGATTCCAGATTGGATCGCTTGGTAGCTGGAGATTTCAAGCGAGTGGAGATGAAAGGCGAAGGCTTTGATATGCAAAAAGACGCCAAAGTGGATGTCTTCTGGGATCAAAGTGCACAGGAAGTATTCGTGGCTGTGAATAATCTAAATTCACTTTCAGCAGAATTCGACTACCAACTCTGGGCAATTGGAAAAGATGGACCAGTAGGTATAGGTTTGGTTAATCCTGGTGAGAAGTTTACACTTCAGCAAATGGAAGCCGTAGCAGAAGCAGGAGTTTTCGCAATAACGATCGAGCCAAAAGGTGGTTCACAAGCGCCAACACTTGAGAAACTGGTGGTACTTGGTGAAGTGGCCTAAAATTTAAAATTCTTATAATTATAAGGCCTGCTTTGAAAAGAGCGGGCTTTTTTTGTGGCTTTTACTGAACTTACCTTTCCAAAACGTACTTCTCAAACCATGGAACTCCAACTCTCCACCCCTGCCCTGTTATTTTCTGCCATTACTTTATTGATGCTGGCATTTACCAATC
Organism: uncultured Limnohabitans sp.; assembly: GCA_964441195.1. Taxonomy (GTDB): domain Bacteria; phylum Bacteroidota; class Bacteroidia; order Cytophagales; family Cyclobacteriaceae; genus Algoriphagus. The sequence continues at coordinate 2,641 of CAYTXN010000382.1, read as the reverse complement.
GTTTTTTAGCGATCGCCACACTGATTCGCGGCTTGCATAAAAACTTCCTCAAAGAGCCTGAATCAGAGTTAATAATCGAGCAGATTCACAATCTCCGCCGTCGATTGACGCTTATCAAAAACATGCAACTGTTTGGAGTTTTCAGCTTTTTAATGTGCATTGTTTGTATGTATTTGCTTTTCCAAGGCTACACTGTTGCTGCCAATTGGGTATTTGTTGTGAGCATGGGCTCTCTTCTGATTTCCTTGATGATTTCCTTGGTAGAAATACAAATTTCGACCAAAGCCCTAAATCTGGAACTCTCAGATATGGAAGAAATCTTTGAAAAGCGGAAAAGCAGTCTTGATATTTTCTTTAAAAAGGACCCCAAAAACGAACATGATTAAAAATTACCTTTGGATTTCTACACTATTTGTTGGGCTGATTTCCTGCAGTTCTCCAGAATCCAAACAACAAGTAACGCTCGATCCATCTGAGACAAGTTCGCATCAGATTCAGGTCAATTCCCTCAGCGAAACTAAGGATTTCTATTCCTGGACAAATGATCGAATTCCTATGGTCTCCGCGCACCGTGGCGGTCCGTATCCGGGTTTTCCCGAGAATGCCATCGAAACCTTCGCAAATGTTTTAAAATATACTCCTGCCATCATAGAACTGGATGTAGCTATGACCAAAGATTCGGTTTTGGTGCTGATGCATGACGATGATCTGGAGCGAACTACCACTGGAACAGGCAAGGTCAATGAAGTCACTTTTCAATACATTCAGAGTCTATTTTTGGAAGATAACGAAGGAAATCTGACCGATTTCAGGGTTCCAACGCTGGAAGAAGCCTTGACTTGGTCCAAAGGAAAAGCACTTCTCACCGTCGACATAAAAAGATCAGTTCCCTATGAAAAGGTGATTGAGGAGGTCAGAAACACCGAATCGGAAGCACATGCCGCATTGATTTCCTATTCCTTCGAAGCTGCCAAAAAACTCCACATCATGGCCCCTGAACTCATGCTTTCTGTTACGATCAGAAATGAGGAGGAAATTGGACGTTTGGAAGAAACCGGCATTCCTTGGAATCGGGTAATTGCTTTCACTGGAGTTGCCGAGCGTTCATTTGAATTCAACAGAGCATTGCATGAGAAGGGCGTATTTACCATTCTCGGAACTCTCGGCAACCTTGACAAAAGCGCTGAAGCCCGCGGAGACGAAATGTATGTCAGCTTTGTCCAAAACGGAGCCGACATTTTAGCTACGGATCGACCTATTGAAGCCGCAAAAGCAATTCAGACATTATCCCTAAAAACCAGTTCAAAATCAAAGTATTTCACCCATGTTGATTGATCTAAGAAGTGATACGGTGACCCGGCCGACTCCGGGAATGAAAGATGCCATGTTTTCAGCCCCGGTGGGGGATGATGTGTTTGGAGAAGATCCGACAGTCAATGCCCTCGAGGAGAAAATCGCAAAGCTCTTTGGGATGGAATCAGCTCTTTTCTGCCCTTCCGGCACGATGACCAATCAGATTGCCATCCGCCTCCATACAAGAATCCAGACTGAAGTCATTTGCCATCAGTATTCGCACATCTACCTTTATGAAGGTGGTGGAATCATGGCCAATTCTAATGCTTCGGTCAAGCTCTTACCCGGCGACTTGGGGAAAATCACGGCTGCTCAAATCGCAGAATCCATCAATCCAGACGATGTACATGCACCCGAAACCACTTTGGTTTCGCTGGAAAATACGATGAATAAAGGCGGAGGCAGCATTTATACCTTAGACGAAATCAAGCCAATTCATTCGCTTTGCAAGGAAAAAGGTATCAAACTTCATTTAGATGGCGCCAGACTTTTCAATGCTTTGGTGGAAACTGGAGAACGCCCATCCGATTGGGGCGCTCAGTTTGACACGATATCTATTTGTTTGAGCAAAGGTTTAGGTTGCCCAATTGGATCGGTCCTTCTCGGGTCAAAAGCAGATATGAAGCAGGCGAGAAAAGTCCGAAAAGTATTCGGAGGCGGAATGCGACAGGCTGGCTTTCTCGCTGCTGCTGGCATTTATGCTTTGGATCATCAGGTCGAAAGACTCAAGGAAGATCATGCTAGAGCAAGAGCTTTGGGGGAAATGCTTGGCAAACTCTCTTACGTTTCGGAGATTTTCCCCGTGGCAACGAATATTGTGATTGCCAGATTGGAGGGAACTACTCCAGAGGAATTCATGAAAAAGCTGGCGGAGCAAAACATCAAATCGGTCAAATTTGGTAAAGACCTCGTACGATTTGTGACGCATTTGGATTTTGATGATGGACAATTGGAGGAGTTTGGGAGAAAGATTGGGAAAATTTGATTAGCCTAAAATCAAATTTTCTTCGTTAAATTGGATCAAATGATAAAGTTATGATTACCAAAGAGAAAGCTATAGAAGTAATAAAATCTTTACCCGATGAATTTTCAATTGAAGATTTAATGGATCGAATGATTCTTCTAAACAAGATTGAAATTGGCCTAAAACAAGCCGAAGAAGGAGAAACCTACACGACGGAGCAAGCTAAGAGAATGGTCAAGGAATGGTCAAAGTAAATTGGTCCAAGCAGGCAATTGAAGATATTCATCGAATCCAAGAATATTACCTCGGTTTTTCGGAGAGTTA
>CAYTXN010000381.1:0-3330 GCA_964441195.1 uncultured Limnohabitans sp. | reverse complement strand
TTGGAGATCCATTATAATTAATCCCGTAGGTGATGACTGGCCAGCCGTAATTTTTACCTTTTTCAATCAGGTTGAGTTCATCCCCACCTCTCGGTCCATGCTCGACAGACCATAGACGGTTGTTGGCTTGGTCGAAAATCATTCCCTGAGGATTGCGATTTCCATAAGTCCATATGGAAGGAACCGCATTAGCAGTGTTCACAAAAGGATTGTCTGTCGGAATTCTTCCATCATCGTGGATACGGTGAATTTTTCCATGTGAGTTGCTCAGGTTTTGTGCATTATTCTGACTTCCTCTTTCTCCGTTTGTAAAGAATAGAAAATTCTGATTATCAAAAACAATCCTGCTTCCATAGTGTGTGCCACCATTCCAAGCAGGAGTAGTAACAATGAGGTCTTCAAATGCTGTTGCCGTATTCCCATTGAGTTTGAATCGTGCAACGGTAGTGGCTCCACCGCCGGGAACTGGCTTTGCATACGAAATGTAAATCCAGCCATTTTGGGCAAAATCAGGATGAACAGTGATATCCAATAATCCAGCTTGCCCATTTGCATAGACAGCTGGTAGTCCTTGGATTTTCTGACCAGTAAATTTATCATCCTTAAAAATCAGGATTTCGCCTTTGCGCTCTGTAACCAACATCCTTCCATCTCCAAGCCAAGTCATTCCCCAAGGATTTTGAAAGCCAGTATGCAGGGTGTCAACTTTAATAGACATTTTTTCTGTTTTTGTCGAAAATTGATATTCCGTCAATAGTGCCTCAGGACTTGCGTCTTCGGTTTTTGGAGTGCAAGAATTTCCGATTGTAGAAATACCCATGAAAAGTATAATAGGTAAGATTCGTTTTGTCATCTTCATATTTATTGGTTAAACAGTCCATTTCCTAAACGTTCTATTTCAGCATCTAGTTTTCAATTAAAGCCTATACCATAATTACGATTGAAATTTTGAAGTGGATCCTACAAAAAAGACCTCCACGGAATCCGCAGAGGTCTTAGTTTATTCCTGAAAGAAGCTCTTATTCGATGGGTAAAAGTTTTACCAAAAGTCCGGTTAACTCAGTGACTGCATAGATGTAGCCATCTGGACTTTCAGCAACCTGACGTACACGACCGATTCCTGGAAGTAATTTTTCTTCAGCTACATGTTTGTTGTCTTTAAGCACCACTCTGGCGATGTGTTGTTTCGCCAATGCAGCAACCAAAATATTGCCTTTCCATCCTGGATATTTGTCTGAAGTCACCACTGTAATGCCACAAGTGGCAATGGACGGCACCCAGTAATGCACAGGTTGCTCCATGCCTGGTTTTTCGGAAGTTTCCGCCAAGATTGTTCCGTTGTAATTAATTCCGTAGGTAATCACTGGCCATCCATAGTTTTTTCCTTTTTCAATAATATTCAATTCGTCTCCACCTTTAGGACCATGTTCGGCTTCCCAACGCGTGTTGGTGGCTTTGTCAAAATACAAGCCCTGAGGATTTCTGTTTCCATATGACCAAATAGAAGCGACAGCGCCTACAGAATCAACAAATGGGTTGTCACTTGGGATGGTGCCGTCATCATTTATTCTATGGATTTTTCCATGAGCATTGGTGAGGTCTTGCGCATTCATCGGGATGTTGCCCTTGTCACCATTAGAGAAGTATAAGAAGCCTTCATTGTCAAATACGATTCTACTACCAAAGTGCCTTCCACCTTTCCAAGGTGGCCCCGCTGTGATTAAATCTTCCTGCTGAACTGCAGTGTTTCCTTCCAATTTGAATCGCATGATGGTAGTTGCACCGGTGCTATCAGGAAAGTTTTTAGCATAAGCAATGTAAATCCAACCATTTTCGGCATATTTTGGATGTGCAGCGATATCCAACAAGCCAGCTTGATTCACTTCATGGACTGCAGGAAGCCCTTGGATTTTTTCTCCGGTAAACTTATCGTCTTGGAAAATCAGAATTTCGCCCTTTCGCTCAGTGACCAACATTCTGCCATCCCCAAGCCAAGTCATTCCCCAAGGATTTTCAAATTCGCTGTAAAGTGTATCTACTTTGATCTGCAATCGTTCCGTTTGAATGGCGAAAGCCTCATTAGAAGATTGCACATCAGCTTCTTTTGGTGCACAAGAGGTCCAAAGTGCAACTGATCCAAGTGCAATGGCTAGAGTTAAAGAAAGTTTGTTTGAATTCATAGTTTCGGAATTTTTCAACCTCTAAGGTAAGGCGAAAGATTCAGAATCAGAATAAAATCTTGTTTAGCGGCTAAAAACGTTGATTTCTGACTTAGGAACTTGGATCATTTGCTCAGCTTCCTCTACCATCAACTTTGATCCAATCAGCAGAGGTGTCCGTTGGTGCAGCGTTTCGGGCAGAATGTCCAAAATCCGGTTCTCCCCATCACTTGCTTTTCCGCCCGCCTGCTCAATGATAAAGGCTAATGCATTCGCCTCATAAAGGAGCCGCAGCTTTCCGTTGGGATTTTTAAAAGTGGCTGGATAGAGGTAAATCCCACCTTTGAGTAGATTTCTGTGAAAATCCGCCACTAAACTCCCAATGTATCGGGATTGATATCTTTTTCCTTTGCATTCTTGTACAAAAGACTTGATTCCAGACTCCCATTCCAGCTCCAATCCTTCATTGATGGAATATATAGTCCCTGTTTCCGGAGCTTTAATGTTGGGGTGGGAAAGGAAAAATTCACCCAAACTCGCTTCATAAGTAAAGCCACAAACACCACAACCGGTTGTATACACCAACATCGTCGAAGAACCATATAGCACATAGCCAGCTGCGACTTGTTGATTTCCTGGCTGCATTATGTCCTCGCAGGTGACCGGGCTTTCGATAGGAGTAACTCTGCGATAAATCGAAAAAATCGTCCCAATGCTGATGTTGACATCAATATTTGAACTTCCATCGAGTGGGTCGATTGCGACTACATACTTTCCGGATTTATTTTGCAAGTCGATGACGGCATCTTCTTCTTCGGAAACAATGGCACAGACTTCACCGCCTTTGCTCAGGGCGCGCATAAATCGGATGTTTGCAATGACATCAAGTTTTTGCTGCTCTTCGCCTTGGATATTGGTCTGCCCGAAAGCACCGCCTATATTAGAGAGGCCAGCACGGTTCGTCTCACGATTAACTATCTTCGCTGCAAGTGCGATGTCTCGAAGGAGTTGTGACAATTCGCCTGAAGCAAAAGGAAAATCGTCCTGCTTGAGTTTGATGTAGCGATCTAGTGTGATGCCAACAGAATAGGCTAATGCATTCTGATCCGGCTTATACGGGAAAGTTTTCATTATAGGAAAAATACAATTATTGGGTTTATACTCTCGAAAA
>CAYTXN010000380.1:0-3332 GCA_964441195.1 uncultured Limnohabitans sp. | reverse complement strand
AATGCAAAAATCCACTAGCCCTCGACTTTTCGGCCCTCTAGCACTTGTTTTTGGCCTTTTTTTCACAGTCCAATTAAGCTTTGGGCAAGGTGCATATATCCCGTATGACAGGGAGTATTACCATAAAATTGATCGTTATGAGATTTTACAGGGAAGAAACAATCCCTTCTTCAATAGTGGATACAAACCATACCGACGGGATATAGTAGCCCAATACCTGGATAGTCTGGCCAAAAATCCTGAGGTAATCCTATCTAAAGCTGATCAATTTAATCTTGACTATCTCAGTCAGGACAACTGGGAATTTTCTGAAAGAGAAACTCCAGAATCCAAAAAACCTTTCCTGAAATCCCTCTACCGAAGACCGGGGGATTTTGCACATTACGAAGGAGAGGATTTTGGGATACATCTAAGTCCCGTTATTTATCTCAGTGGAGGCACTGAAACCGAGAATGTCAGAAATCCTGCAAGACTTGCAAGGGGACTAGTTTTGAGAGGTTCGGTGGATAAAAAAGTGGGCTTTTATACTTATTTGACTACCTCGGAGGTTTTCTTTCCAAGTTGGGTGAAAGGCTATGCCGAAAACAACGGAGCCGTACCGGGTGAAGGATTTTGGAAAGAGTACGATGGAGATGGTTACAGCTATTTCTCGGCATTGGGTCATGTATCCTTTCAAGTCACCAAACACATTGAAATCCAGGCAGGACATGATCGAAATTTTGCAGGAGAAGGCTATCGTTCGTTCCAGATTTCGGATTTTTCAAATCCTTACATGTTTGTCAAGTTCAATACAAAAGTTTGGAAATTTCAGCTGACCAATCTCTGGACTCAGATGACGGCAGATGTTTTCTACAATCGGGGCAGGCCGACAGACGGGCGCTATCCACAGAAATATTTTGCCTACAACCGCTTGGGCTTCAATGTTGGGAAAAATCTGAATCTGGGTTTTTTCTCCTCGATCATGACTGATAAGATCAATTTCAACTACTTTAATCCGATCATTTTTCTCCGTTGGGCAGAACAGCAGCAGGGCACACCGGATAAGGTGATGCTTGGGCTGGACGCTAAGTGGATTTTCACACCGGGAATGGAGCTTTACGGACAATTTGCCTTGGATGAGTTTGTGTTTACTGAGTTCTTTGAGATCGACGGTGAAGGCTCGAAAAGAAACAAATACGGGGCTCAACTTGGTTACAAATACATCAATGCGCTGGGCTTGAATAATCTGGATTTTCAGATGGAATGGAATCAGGCACGACCTTACACCTTCCAGGAGAAAGTGGATTATCAGTCCTATTCCAATTGGAACACACCACTCACCCACCCAAGAGGTGCAAATTTCCGAGAATTTGTGGGAATTGTAAGATATCAGCCGCTTCCACGATTAGACTTAAATCTCACTGGTTTCTACCAATACTTTGGTGCGGATGAAGATGCAGAAACCAACTGGGGAGGTGATGTTTTGAAAAATAGATTGGAAGGAAGTCCCACCGGATTGTTTGGAAACTTTATCGGTCAGGGAGTCGAAAACAAGGTGGTCCAGACAAATCTCACAGCATCTTACATGCTCAAGCACAATTTCTTTGTGGATGCTTCACATACTTTCCGAAGAAGAACCGCACAGGATTTAGATGCCCCGATGAGTAGTCACTATTTGCAGTTGGCAATTCGATGGAACTTTGTAAGGCCAGACTTCAACTATTGACAGAAACCTCAGCATCCAATTTTCCGTAACTTGCAGGCTGATTCATTTTCGATCTTTTGATGCAAACCTACCTTCGAATACTGTCTTATGCACGACCATTTGGCAAATTCGTTCCAACTTACATCTTTTACACACTCTTCTCCATCATTTTTGGGCTGATTAATTTTACGCTTCTCAAGCCACTTTTTGATGTAATATTTGAGCAAGTCAATCCCGAGTCTTTGGAGCGATTTAGAACTCTTCCTCCTTTTTCATTTTCCATTGATTATTTCACAGGACTTTTCAACCACTATTTCATATCGGTTCGAGATGAATATGGGAAATTGGGAACCCTCCTATTTGTCTGCATCATTATCGTTTTTTCGGTCTTTTTATCTAACCTATTCACCTACTTATCTGGGATAGTTTTGGCAAAAGTCCGCGCCACCGTCATCAAAGGGATGCGGATGGATATTTTTGAAAAAGTGGGAGCGCTACACATTGGATACTTTTCCAATGAACGAAAAGGTGACCTGATGTCCAAAATGACCAACGATGTGCAAGAAGTTGAAAACACCATTGTACAGTCGCTGAGAGTAGTTTTTAGAGAACCTGCGACGATTATTCTTTATTTCGCCGTCCTGTTTTTCATGTCTGTAAAATTGACCCTTTTCACCATTTTGATCATTCCAATATCCGGAGCAATCATTGGGGGAATCACTCGCAGACTAAAAAAGAAAGCAGTTCAAAGTCAGCAATCTTTGGGTAGAATTGTCAATATTTTAGATGAAACCTTGGGTGGAATGCGAGTAATTAAAGCATTCAATGCGGAGCGATTTATCGGGAAAAAATTCGATCAGGAAACTGAATATTACTCCCGAGTCAATGTGAGTATGGCTCGAAAAAATGAGCTCGCTTCACCTATTTCTCAGTTTCTGGGAGTAACTGTGGTGGCTGGGATTTTGGTTTATGGAGGCAGTTTGGTTCTCAGTGGAGAGTCGGATTTGAGCGCGTCTAATTTCATCACGTACATTATTATTTTCACTCAGGTCCTGAATCCAGCCAAGGAAATTTCCCGAGCTGTTTCCAACATTCAACGTGGGATCGCTTCGGCTGAGCGGATTTTTGAAGTCGTGGATACCCAAAGTCAAATCAAGTCTCCTGAGAGTCCCAAGCGAATATCCGGCTTTAATGATTCTATCGAATTCAATCAAGTCTCCTTTGCATACGAGGATAAACTCGTGTTGAAAGACATCAATTTCAAATTGGAAAAAGGGAAAACCATTGCCCTTGTTGGGCCCTCAGGAGGAGGAAAATCCACTTTGGCAGACTTGGTGCCAAGATTCTATGACCCAACTTCCGGCGGGATTTTGCTGGATGGTACTGACCTGAGGGAATTTTCGCCATCTGAACTTCGAAGTCTGATGGGAATCGTGACTCAGGAATCGATTCTTTTCAATGACTCTGTTTACAACAATATTGCCTTCGGGATAGAAGGTGCAACAGATGTCGAAGTGATGGATGCAGCAAAAATTGCCAACGCCCACGAATTCATTTCGCAATTGGAAAATGGCTATCAGACCTCGATCGGCGAGCGAGGATCCAAGCTTTCCGGAGGCCAAAGGCAGCGATTGAGCATCGCACGTGC
>CAYTXN010000379.1:0-3339 GCA_964441195.1 uncultured Limnohabitans sp. | reverse complement strand
CTTGCAAACAAAAACTTGGTCACAAAGGTGGAAAAGCATCAACTCCATTTACAGGGTTTCCCCGTCCCTGTAAGTTCCACCTATATTGATCAGGTCTTGGAAAAATTGAAAAGCTGACAAGGCCGAATGCGATCAATCTAAACTTGTGTAAATGTTTGCAAAAACTCTCTCCTATATTGTAAAGGTGTCATTTTGATTCGCTCCTTGAATAATTTATTGAAATTGGATAGCGTAAAAAAACCACAATCGTAGGAGATTTCACTGATATTGAGATCCGTTTCATGCAGGAGTTTACAAGCATGGGAAATCCGGACATCGGTCAGAAAATCAGAAAAAGACTTGTTTACCCTGGATTTGAAAAATCGACTAAACGCCGAAACTGACAGATTGGAAAGTTGAGCGGCTTCTTCCAATGTCACTTTACCTTGGTAATTCTGCATCACATATTCATAGACATGGCCCATTCGGTCTTTTTCCGACTCCTTATTTGTATTGATATATGCCGCATCGGCAATCAACTTGCAATCCGAAGATTCAGCAATGGTTTGAAGAATTTTAAGCAAATGAATAATGCTGACACCTCCTTTTAGATCCAATAAGCTGATCATCATTTCCCTTACCACTTGGTTTGTCTTCCCCTTTATCTCGATCCCTCTGACCGATTTTTTCAACATAAGAGAAATCGTCTCAAACTCATCCAACTGGAAAACTGAATTATTGAGAAAATTGTCCGGAAAATAAATCACGATTCCATGGACTTCCAGTTTATTTTCCGGATTTTGGTAGGCCTTGTCATTCTTCCATAAGTGAGGTAGATCCGGGCCGGTAAATACCATGTCCCCTTCCTTGAAGCTCTCCATGTGATCTCCAATAAATCGGGTACCCCTACCCTTCAAAACAGTAAACAATTGGTATTCCGAATGAAAGTGCCAATTGACATCGAAATATGGAGCTATCAACTCATTGATAACAAATGATTTACCCTCTGGAATCCTTGATTTCTTAAATGGTGTTTTCACTGATTTCTGCTCTTTTTAATCCAAATGAAAATTCAAATTGATGAAAAACAGTCATAATTCAAGGTAAAACAGTAAGAAAATCTTAGCTGAATTGAACAATATTACTTCCAAAAAAATAGTAGGCCCAAAGTATGACCCAACCAAAAAGACACAGAAGCTCTTTGCTTCTTTTCCTCGCCGCGTTCACCCTCTTCATTTCTTGCGGTAAAAAAGAAAATTTCCTTTCCATGACAGAACCAAGACGAGTAGAAATTCTCGTATTGGGTCATGATAGCGAACATCACAACTCCGAAAAGTTGATGATGTATCTGGAAACTCCGCTTTTCCAGAAAGGTATCAATCTCACTTACACTTCTGATGTAAATGACTTGAATGAAACGACGCTTAATAATTACGATGGATTGATGATCTATGCAAATCACGATGAAATCGGTTCTGAGCAAGAAAAGGCTTTGAAAGATTATGTTCAGGGAGGAAAAGCACTGATACCGATTCACTCGGCTTCTTTCTGTTTTAGAAATTCAGACTGGTTTGTCAGTGCTGTTGGTGGACAGTTTAGCACCCACGGCACAGGAGATTTCACCGCCGAAATCATCGATAGTGAACATCCCGCTATGGCTGGAATCACAGAATTTGAGACTTGGGATGAAACTTATGTCCATTCAAAGGTCAATTCTGACATGCATGTTCTTATGGAGCGTGTGGAAGGTGATAAGCGAGAGCCTTATACTTGGGTGAGAAATGAAGGCAAAGGCCGTGTATTTTACACTGCTTACGGCCACAATGAGAAAACATGGGAAAAGAAAGAATTCCAAAATCTTGTAGCTAATGGAATTCTTTGGGCTGTTGGCGATAAAGTCAATGAGCTTCTAGCAGAATATGACATTCCTACGCCTGAATTTCAGGATGCAGTAATCCCCAACTACGAAAGACGTGATCCGGCTCCAAGATATCAGCTTCCTCTTACTCCAGAGCAAAGCATGAAGTTAGTTCAGGTTCCAGTTGGATTTGAATTGCAGCTTTTTGCTTCTGAGCCGATGATTATCAATCCGATGGCAATGGCTTGGGACGAGCGTGGAAGACTATATGTCATTGAAACCATTGACTATCCGAATGAGGTAAGAACTGAAGGTGGAAATGACAAAATCAAAATACTCGAAGACACCAATGGAGATGGCAAAGCGGATAAAGTAACAGTTTTCGCAGAAAACCTGAATATTCCTACCTCAATTATGGCTGTCAATGGTGGGATTTTAATCTCCATGGCGCCTGACTTTGTGTTTTTAAAGGATACAGATGGTGACGATGTGGCTGATGTCAGAGAGGTTGTAATGACTGGTTGGGGCAAAAGTGATACACATGCCGGCCCATCCAATTTGAAGTATGGTTTTGATAATAAAGTTTGGGGTGTCTTGGGTTATTCGGGCTTCAATGGAGAAGTCAGTGGCGTTAGACATCAATTTGGTCAGGGAGTTTATCGATTTGATCCAAGTGGCGAAAATCTCGAATACTTGGGAAATACATCAAATAATACCTGGGGATTGGGCTTCACTGAAGATTTCGAAACCTTCATATCTACAGCAAACGGTCAGCACAGTGTATATTTTTCCATGGCAAATAGCTACCTGAAGCGTCCCGTTTTCCAAGGATCTGCAAATACTGTTCATGGCATTGATTCACATTATGACATGCCTCACCTCACTCCATTTTTGAGACAGGTGGATTGGCATGGAAGCTACACCGCAGCGGCAGGTCATAATTTCTACACGGCCCGAAGCTTTCCTAAAAACTATTGGAATAAAATTGCTTTCGTAGCCGAGCCAACAGGCCGAGTGCTTCACAATGCGATCATCAATCCAGAGGGTTCTGGATTTAAGGAAAAAAATGGATTCAACATCCTAGCCAGTTCAGACGAGTGGTTCTCCCCTGTTCACGCTGAAGTAGGTCCTGATGGCGCGCTTTGGGTTGCAGATTGGTACAACTTTATCATTCAGCACAACCCGACTCCTAGAGGTTTCGAAAACGGTGAAGGTAATGCTTACATCAACCCAATGCGGGACAGCAAACATGGTCGTATCTACAGATTAGTTTATAAAGGAGGAGAAGATTCAGAGGTCTTTGATCTGAAAGATGCCAATGCCTCTAAATTGATTTCTGCCTTGAAAAGCGAAAACATGTTCTGGAGATTGACTGCACAGCGTTTGATCGTAGAGACAAAAAATAAAGAAGTACTTCAAGATCTGTACGGAATCATAGGAAATCAAAGCGTGGATGAGGTTGGTCTAAATGGACCTGCGATCAACGCACTTTGGACTTTGCA
>CAYTXN010000378.1:0-3342 GCA_964441195.1 uncultured Limnohabitans sp. | reverse complement strand
GTGGAAGCGGATGAGTTTGACCGCTCATTTCTACGACTTCATCCTAATGAGGCAGTAGTCACCAGCTCTGATCCTGATCATCTGGATATCTATGGAGATGAGGCTACCATTTTGAACGGCTTCCGTGATTTCATCAAGCTTTTGGATAAAAAGGGAAAACTCTACATCCAAACTCATGCTTGGTACCGCCTAGGTGAAAATCTAGGTATCAGTGCTGGGATTCGAGAATATGGCTTGAGATCCAATGGAATTCATGCTGAAAACATCATCGCGAAACCAGGAATTTTCCTTTTCGACTACGTGGGCACCAAAGCCCAAATCAAGGGCTTGGAACTTCATATTCCGGGTTTTCATAATGTTGAGAATGCCCTTGTTGCTATTGCAATAGCGATAGATCATGGAGTGACCGAAGATCAAATCAGGACTGGAATCAAGTCATTCAAAGGTGTAAAGCGCAGATTCGAGATTCATTCTACTGTGACGGGTCGTGTTTACATTGATGATTACGCGCATCATCCAGAGGAGATTAAGGCTTGCCTAAGTTCTGTTCGTGCGATGTATCCTTCACAGCGTTTGACTGTCATTTTCCAACCGCATCTATTTACTCGGACTCGGGATTTTGCAAAGGGATTTTCTGAAAGTCTTTCCCTCGCTGACGAGGTGGTGCTTTTGGACATTTATCCCGCACGAGAACTTCCAATTGAAGGAGTTACTTCTGCTATGCTTTTGCAAGGAATAAATACAGGTAAGAAAACATTGATAAATAAAGAGCAGGTAATGGATTACCTGAAGGAATCCCAACCGGAAGTCCTAGTGACGATGGGTGCAGGAGATATCGACCGGCTTGTTCCGGTGATCGCAAATTGGATAGAATCACGAGCTAAACTTTCTGGAGCATGAATAAGGCTAAACTGAAAAAAGTGCTTGGACTAGTGACCCTCTGCTTGGTATTGCTTGGGTTTATTGGCTTTGTTGAAAAGCAATCCCAACTCAAAACCTACCAAGGGCTTGAGGTTGATCTCAAGGCAGTAAGTGGTGTTTATTTTGTGGAGGATAAAGAGATTGAGGGAATTGTGAGCTCTGCTTTTCCAGAGCTCAAAGCAGGGCTTCCTATTTCAGAAGTACCCTTGAAAGCTGTGGAGTCAAGGCTTTCTGGACATCCATTTATAAAATCAGTGGAAACCTCAATTGGGCAAAAGGGAATTCTGAAAGTGACAATTACTCAGCATGAGCCGATCGCCCGGATCGCCAGACCCATGGCTGCGGATGGATATATCACCACCGATGGCTTAATCATACCTACATCACCCAGCTACACGAGTCGAGTGTTGATTTTGGAGGGTGCCTTTGCTGAGCAATTGATGGATCAGGGAAGTGTGGATGCGATGCCGGAACTGATGCCATTGATTGAATTTGTGACTAAGGATGAGTTTTGGAGCGCTCAGGTGAGCGAGCTGGAGATCAATAAAAAAGATGACATACGCCTGCATCAGCAGGTGGGTAAGCAGGTAATCGAGTTTGGAGATGCGCTTGATTTTGAGAGCAAATTCAGACGGATTGAAGTGTTGTATAAAGAGATTTTACCGAGAAAAGGCTGGAACGCTTACCAGCGGATAAGCGTGAAGTTTAAAAATCAAATTGTTTGTGAATAAAGCTTGGATATGGAAAACGACAAATTAATCGTAGGTCTGGATATTGGGACAACCAAAATCTGCGCGATCATCGGACGCAAAAATGAGTTTGGCAAACTCGAAGTCCTAGGAATGGGCAAGGCAGTGTCTGACGGTGTGGATCGCGGCATTGTGACCAACATAGAGAAGACTGTCCATGCTATTCAGAAAGCCGTCGAGGATTGCTCCAATATGGCCGATGTGGATATTGTGGAAGTCATCGTCGGAATCGCCGGGCAACATATTCAGAGCAAAATCATGCATGGAAGTATCATGCGTCAGCCAACTGAGGATGAGATCACGGTGGAGGACGTGCAGCGCCTTTCGGCAGATATGCACAACATAGTTGTACCTCCTGGCAATAGCATTATTCACGTCATGCCTCAGGACTATACCGTCGATTACGAAGGAGGCATCAAAGATCCTGTTGGAATGGCAGGCACCCGTCTGGAAGCGGATTTCCATATCATCACGGCCCAGACAACCGCAATTCACAACATCAATAAATGCGTCAAGAAAGCCTCCCTTGAGTCCAAGCAGTTGATTTTGGAGCCTTTGGCAAGTTCTCTTTCTGTTCTTAGCGACGATGAAAAAGAAGCCGGAGTTTGCTTAGTGGATATCGGAGGAGGAACCACAGACATTGCGATTTTCTACGAAAATATAATCAGACATACTGCGGTCATCCCTCTTGGTGGGAACATCATTACCTCGGATATCAAAGAGGGATGCATGCTAATGCAGAATCAGGCCGAATTGCTCAAAACACGATTTGGAAAGGCCATCGCCGAGGAAGCGAATCCAAATGAAATCGTATCGATTCCCGGACTGAGAAATAGACCTCCAAAAGAAATTTCCATTCGAAATTTGGCTTCAATCATTCAGGCCAGGATGGAGGAAATCATCGAAATAGTTCAGAATGAAATCATGCAAAGCGGCTACTACAAAAAGTTGGCTGGCGGGATAGTCATCACAGGTGGTGGGTCACAGCTACAGTGTATTTCTCAGCTATTTGAATACATGACAGGGCTTGATTCCAGAATTGGATTTCCTAATGAACACCTCGGAAAGTCAGTGATCGAAGAGGTGAAAAGTCC
Source organism: uncultured Limnohabitans sp. (assembly GCA_964441195.1). GTDB lineage: Bacteria > Bacteroidota > Bacteroidia > Cytophagales > Cyclobacteriaceae > Algoriphagus. The sequence continues at coordinate 578 of CAYTXN010000378.1, read as the reverse complement.
GATGTATGCCACTTCTGTAGGATTGGTTTTGGCAGGATTCAAAGCGCTTGACAATCGTGAAGAAAGCTATTTGAGACGAAAAGCCAACGCGGGAGTGAAACCAAATCTCGTGGTGAAAAGAGAAGCTATTGCCAATAATTTCTTCAAAGGAATAACAGATCGCTTAAAAACTTTAATCTCCGATGATATCGGGGAGGAATATTAATACTAGGGCTTATGATTGGGGAGGTGATCCGCCTTGCAGATTACTTCCTTTTTTACCCCTTTTAGATTAAAACACTACAACCGAAAACATTCACCAATTCAATAAATATGTCAGATAACATGAAAGATTACAGATTTGACCTCCCAAAGAATCAAAAGTCAATTATCAAGGTAATTGGCGTGGGAGGAGGCGGCAGCAACGCCGTAAACCACATGTACGCCCAAGGGATTAAGGACGTGGAGTTTGTCGTGGTCAATACCGACGCGCAGGCTCTAAAATCATCCCCTGTTCCACTGAGACTTCAGCTTGGAGCAAACTTAACCGAAGGTCTCGGTGCAGGTGCAAATCCTGAGCAAGGCCGAAATGCAGCCTT
>CAYTXN010000377.1:0-3367 GCA_964441195.1 uncultured Limnohabitans sp. | reverse complement strand
ATCGGCAAACCGGATGAAACGGGAGATAGTATTTACAATGGAGCTTTGGATAATGCCTCAGGAACAGCAGCACTAATTGCTTTGGCAAAAGCCTTTAAAACCGATGCTCAACCTGATCGAACGGTTATTTTTCTGGCGGTCACTGCTGAAGAGCAGGGGCTTTGGGGCTCGGCATACTATGCTGAGAACCCGATTTATCCCAAAGAAAAAACCGTCGCCAATATCAATATGGACGGAATCAATCCGTATGGGAAAATGAAAGATGTCTCCATCATCGGTGCCGGACAAAGTGAAATGGAAGACCTGCTCAATGTGGAACTGGAAAAACTCGGCCGATACAGCGCTCCCGAACCTAATCCAGTTGCAGGTTACTACTTCCGCTCTGATCACTTCAACTTTGCCAAAATCGGCATTCCTGCTTTGTATTTTGGAACGGGCATCGACCATTTCGAAAAGGGAAAGGAATATGGGAAATCGCTTCAGGACGACTATGTCGCCAATTATTATCACAAGCCTAATGAAGAATACGATCCTGAGCGATGGAATCTAGATGGAGCCGTGGATGATGTTCAGGTACTCTACCATGTCGGAAAAAGTCTAGCCAACTCTGACAAATGGCCGGAATGGAAAGCCGGGTCTGAGTTTAAAGCGGTGAGGGATTCGTATATGAAAAAATAACGTCAAAAGCCAGCTTCAATCGAGGCTGGTTTCATTTTTTCTACCCGATTTTTATTCCATATTTTCCCAACAATCCCGGCAAGCCTTCCAAGTCAAATCTGGCACCTTTAACCTTATTGATTTCTGGGTCGAGGCGATAGTTTTGGGCTTCGCGGAAGTCGGCTTTCTCCAGATTGGTACGATCAAAGACAACTCCACTGAGGTCTGAACCCTGAAAATCCGCACCGGAAAGGTCCGACTGGGAAAAGTCTGCCTCCAGCATTCTGCAATTCTTGAAAATGGATTTTTTGATTTTGAGGTTGAAGAAATTGCAGTAGTCCAGCTGGCAACTCTCAAAATTGAACTCAAGCAAAAAGGGATTTGCTGCGTTGAAATGAACTCCTAGGATCTTGCAAGTCTCGAACTTTACCTGCCGAAAACTTACCGATGAAACTTTGGCATTGCTCAGATCACAGTTTTGAAATCGGCAATTTTCGAAACTGCAACCATGAAAATTTAAGTTGGAAAAATTACAGCCGATAAACGTGCAGGCTTCATACTCACCAATTTGAAAATCAGAGGCAGTTAGGTTTTGGTAAGTTTGGTCGGAGAAATATGTCATTTTTGATGGAATTAAAAATGTGAACTTCGACATTCTAAATTCAGTATTCGACATTCATTGTTTTTTAAAATTTCGAATCTTGAATGAAGAAGATTTACAATCCCGCCAAATCCCACTTCCTAATCGTCTCCTGGATCAAATCAGCCACTTTCGCATTGACTTTTCTAAAGTATTCATCTGCTTGAGCTTGATTGAAATTTGGATAGCCTTGGTCTTCCTGATACAATCCGATAGAGGATGGAAAAGGCACTGCAGACCAAGTATTTGGTTTTGGATATGCAGTCGCTTGGTCGGGATTGTACCGTTCCTTGTGTACCAAAGTCGGATCTATTGCCTGAATATAGGCAGTCTCATTTAGCCCCGCATGTCCGCCGTCTTCTTTGAATACTTCCAGAGTCACATCGGATGCAAAAGACCACCAGTTGATTACCAGTGTGCGAACGCCCAGTTCGTTGGCGACTTCTGCGGCTACTTTTTGAAGCACAGCAGTTTGTCCGCCACCATGTCCGTTGAGTATGATGATGTTTTTGAATTTGTTTTTCGCCAATCCTCTCAAAATATCTCGAATAAATGGCTCATACGCTTCTTCAGTAATTTGGAATGCACCGGGAAAAGCCGCCATCGAACCAGTGATCCCATAATTCAAAGTTGGAGCAACCAAGGCATTTAACTCATCAGCAATGTCCATTGCCATGGCGAAAGGAGCTGTATTGTCCGCACCGTTATTGATTACACCGTGTGGCTCCAGCGTGCCAGTAGGAAGTAAGACAGTATTGATTTTCTCAGGAACAAACTCTGCAAATTCCATCCAGTTGATCCGGTCCATTTCTCGCGTGGAGATTTTTTGCTGCGCAAAAACGGAACCGAAAGAAAGTAGAATTAAGCAGACGGTGAAAAGTGATTTCATAAGTGTAGGAGTTTGCCTTAAAAATACAGGCTTTCCTTCGGAAATCAGCTATCAGTCGAATGGCAACTCACGGATGCGATGCTTAAAGTCGGCAACTTCTTTTTTGGCAGTCTGCCACCTTCTCCAGGCGAGAAAAAACAAACCTGCACCGATGAAATACCCCAAATAGGAAATGACAAAAATGGCTATTATTCCCCCAAGGACAATTAATGCCTGCATCCATAAATTAAGGAACATTTTATCGACTTCGTTTTCATCAAAAAATTGCTGTTCTGTAGTATGGTTTTTCACAGCAAGGTAAGATCCATTAGATTTTCCCTTTTTGATACCCCAAAAGACGGTTACTTCATTTCCCCTTCGACAGGCCAGATTAAAATCCTGAAGCTGGAAAGAGCGCTCCTTGCCTTCTTTACTGGTAAGGAAAAGCTGATCATGGATGATGGTAGTAGATGAAATAGAAATCGGCGCGCTGCCTCCCGTCCCTTGGTAAGTAGCACCACCACCCCCACCGCCACTGACTCGGGTTTCCAGGTTTTTTCCACTTTCTTCTACAATTCCAGCGAAGTAGTGGAGATCAAATGGAGAAGAACTGCTGGGGTTGAAAGATTTCATGTAGGTTCTTTTTCTAAAAATTACATTGGTAATTGATTTTCGCGAAACTGAAAAAATTCTCTGCTGGCAATTAATGATTGGGTGAGTGGTTTGATTTATTTTTTGAAAATGGGAAATCCTGAAATGAAAAAACTCCCCGATTTCACGGGGAGTTTGCTGTTTAAAGACAGGTTACGTTAGGGTTGAAATTGGTGAATATGCCATTTGGATTATGTCGCCAAACCCAAACATGAAGCTGATAATTATCAAATGGTAGAGGATAGGGAGCAGAGACTTCGTCAAATTCTTTACTTCCAAAATGGGGTATTTCTTCGCCATCCCAAAATTCTGCTTCGATAATGAACTCTACGCCCACTAGTTTCATATTTCCATTTTTATCCATTTCATAGAGCAAAGCCTCGGGTTGAGTTGGATCAAATGTGCCTTCATCGAGTAATAGATTTCCATTAACGTAATGAAATCCCATGCCTCCCAAAGGGAGATGGGAAACGCATCCAGCACCCGGAGGCAAAGAATATCCCGCAGCTTCAGCGACTGACAAATCATGATATTTTGCAGTAGCGGCCCTT
>CAYTXN010000376.1:0-3369 GCA_964441195.1 uncultured Limnohabitans sp. | reverse complement strand
CCCAAGCGTTTCATGAATCGCTGAGTCCCTTCAAAGAGCTTTTTTTGATACTCAATGGTATAAACTTCAGCTCCTAATAGATGTAAAATGGTTCCCTGATAGCCAGATCCAGTGCCTATTTCCAGAATTTTATCGCCCGATTTGATGTCTAATAGCTCGGTCTGGAAGGCGACTGTGTATGGCTGAGAAATAGTTTGACCCTCACCAATCGGAAAAGCTTTGTCTTCGTATGCATGAGAAATCAAGGCGGAATCAAAGAAAAAATGACGGGGCAAATTATTGATCGCGTCAAGGACCCTTTCGCTTTTGATACCTTTTGCCCGGAGTTCGGCGACTAGCGCACGACGTTTTCCTTTGTGCAGGTAAGTATCTTCAAGTTTTAGCATGGGGGTAATTGTTTGGTGTTCGAAGATAAATGAATATTTGCCTTACTTTGAACCCGAATAGGCATTTTTTGCTTATCCATTTGATCTATTGAAGTTTAAATTTAAGTCATGTTTACAGGTATAATCGAATCTTTTGGCACCCTAGAAAAAATAACTCAAGAAGGGAGTAACATTCATTTTGATCTAAAATCGTCTATTTCACCTGAACTCAAAATTGACCAATCCTTGGCTCATGACGGAGTATGTCTGACTGTGGTAAGTGTGAGTCCTGAAAATTACAGAGTTACGGCTATTGATGAGACGATCAGTAAAACCAATTTGTCAGGATGGAAAGTAGGGAAGAAGGTGAATCTTGAGCGATGCATGCCAGCCAATGGACGATTTGACGGACATATTGTTCAGGGACATGTCGATCAGACCGGTGTGGTCAAAGGAATATCTGATCAAGACGGATCCTGGGTTTTTGATTTCGAATATGATCAATCAGCGGGAAATGTTACGGTAGAAAAGGGCTCAATTACCATCAACGGTACAAGCCTAACTTGCTTCAATTCAGGGCCTGGTAAATTCTCGGTTGCCATTATTCCATACACCTACGAGCATACTAATTTCCATCAACTCCAGATCGGCGACTTAGTCAATCTGGAATTTGACATTGTCGGGAAATACATCGCCCGAATGATTAAAGGGTATGTTTAGGGTTCAGTGAACAGTCACAGCAGGCAGAGTGTGAGTAGTTGAAAGTAAGTTGTAAAAAGTAAGAGGAAAGGCATTACTATATCATCATTTATTACTGACTTCTACTCACTGAACACCTCTCACTGAAGTGCAGGATCTTTTACCAATCGGAACCCGACATTGGAAGTCCCTGAATCATAGGAAGTTCCCTGTCTTGCTGAAGGGCGGTAATTCACACAATAATTTGCTGCGCAGAGATAGGAACCCCCTTTCATGACTCTTTCCATAGCAAAGGGATTGTCAGGATTATAGCAGGGATTCATTCCGGCATCAAGTTTTGGGGCTTGTCCGGCTAGTCTAGCGTATTTGAGAGCATCATACCAATCAGCAGTCAATTCCCAGACATTTCCAATCATATCGTGAAGTCCAAATCCGTTTGGAGGAAAAGAACCCACAGGCGCTGTACCCAAGAAACCGTCTTTTCCTTCATTTTCATGTGGGAAGATTCCCTGAAAAGTATTCGCCAAATATTGACCATTAGGGGTAAGTTCATCTCCCCAAGCGAATTTTTTTCCATTTACACCTCCTCGGGCAGCAAATTCCCACTCAAATTCAGTAGGTAATCTTTTGCCTGTCCATTTGGCATAAGCCTCTGCATCTTCAAAAGCAATATGCACTACCGGATGATTTTCTTTTCCTTTAATAGAGCTTTCGGGTCCTTCGGGATGCTTCCAATCTGCACCATTTATCCATTTCCACCAAAGTGAAATATCAGCGGTGGGTACAGGATAAGGTGGGGCAACAAAAACTAAGGAACCCGCAACCAAAATCGAATCATCCGGTTTTGGTGTGCCAGGAGGAACTTGCTTTTTCAATTCTTCCCAATCGGGCTTCCTTTCTGCTACAGTCACATATCCAGTTGCATCTACAAATTGAGCAAATTCTGCATTGGTTACTTCATGCGTGTCCATCCAAAAACCATGTACTTCAACATCTACAGCTGGTTTTTCTGCTGGATAGGCATCGTGTTCATTTGTGCCCATGGTAAACTTCCCTCCAGGTATCCAAGCCATACCGGATTCCTTTTGGGGAGGTTCGGGGTCAGAAAAAATGATTTGAGCATCAATTGCAGATTTTTCTTGTGGTGATTCCTTTTCCTTGGGAGAATTGCAAGAAGTGGCAAAAAGTGCAAATATTAAGATATAGTTAATTCCAAGCATTTTCATGCCACCAAGTTAATTTAAAAAAGTATTTTCTACCTACCGCTAATTGTTGGTATCGATTCTGAGATCAACTTTTGCAAGTTTTAATTCCACTTTTTTTCTAAGTTTATTGAAAAACTGCTTACGTTCTTTTTCACCTGTTCCACTGATTAGCGTGGATCTTTTCATGAGGTTTTCTAAGTTTTTGAACATAGACTCATTGAACTTCGTGTCAGTCGATCCAACAAAATACATGACGCTGTGATTAAGATAGGTGATTTTTGTGTTACCCAATTCCGCCATGAAGGTGTTGTCTCCTAATACGATCTCATTTAGGTACATTTTGTATTCTGCACTATCTTCTGTAGGAGCGTGACCCAGTATGGATTTTTTACCGGTCTCAGCCATTTTTTCTAAGTGGTCAATTACTTCCAAGACACAATTATAAAGTGTGATCGTGTCCTCTCCATTCTTAATTAAGCCCATTTCATGGTAAACTTCGATTTGTCTTAGCGTCGTGTTCAACGCCTCTTCATTCCAGATTTCAGAGGTCGGTACCCTGTTATAAATTTTAATCGTTTTTTGGGTGATCTCACGGTATTTTTCAAAGTGATTATCTTGGATCGAAAACTTAACACTTTTTAGATTTTCAAATAAAAGAATCGATTTCATCCAAAAGAAAAACTTGAATCCAGCCAATGCCGGATGATAATAATGGTGAAAGGGAGGCATGTCTTTTACTAAAAAATAGACATGTTTATGGCTGAAGCTATTGACCAGATTCAATTGAGCGAGTACATCTTCCATCCACTCCATAAAACTATCTTCCTGATAGGAATTAGTCTTCCCCTGAAACATGATGGAGTCAGAATTCAAACTGAAAAATTTATCCAGGGAGACATTGAATCGTTGGCAAAGAATTCTCAGTTCCTCAAAATCCAGAAGTTTTTCACCTCGGATTCTCCGATAGGCGCTGTCCATGCTGACGTTTAGTGTTTCTGCCACCTCGTCTACCAAAGAAGCGTAAGAAGGAATGGCAATTTTTAAGCTCTGGAAAAACTGAGCCTGAATGGTGGATGAGATGGTCATAATCTGAAAGAGCT
>CAYTXN010000375.1:0-3375 GCA_964441195.1 uncultured Limnohabitans sp. | reverse complement strand
CGGATATGCCCGCGGACATCCTATCAGGCAGTGGATTGAAGCGTGCAAAAATCTGCCGAACCTTCTCAGATTGCACCACAGCGCCTAGAAACGGAATGATTTCAGGTTGCTTTCCACTTGATCCACTGTACAAAAAGATGCCAGAATATGATCAACTTAAAGCTTTGAAAGGGGAATGAGTAGCGTTGCTTTAATTACCGGTGGGACCCGGGGAATTGGTTTGGGAATTGCCAAGAAATTGGCACTTGAAGGAATTGACTTGGCTTTGAATGGAGTGAGGGCTGAATCTGAGGTTATGGAGATCTTAACTGAGCTTCGCAAAAGTGGGATTCGTGTGGAATATTTTCCAGGAAATATTGCTGAAAAAGCCGACAGAGAAAACGTTTTAAATGGAGTAAAAGAGAAATTTGGAACAATCAATTTTCTCATCAATAATGCTGGCGTAGCGCCTCGAGTTCGGGCAGATGTTTTAGAAGTGGTGGAGGAGGACTTTGATCACCTGATGGACATCAATCTGAAAGGCACTTTTTTCCTGACGCAAGCTTTTGCCAACTGGATGGCCGAGATTCGGAATTCAAATCCAGAAACCCCGCTTTCAATCGTGTCTATTACTTCCGTTTCAGCGGTTTTAGCTTCCACCAATCGGGCGGCGTATTGCATGGCGAAGGCAGGGCTTTCGATGATGTCCAAAGTTTTGGCGGTTCGATTGGCCGAATTCAATATTCCTGTCTATGAAATTCAGCCTGGAGTGATTGAGACGGATATGACCGAAAAAGTAAAAACGATCTATCAGGAACGAATTAAATCGGGATTAACTCTTGAGCCGAGAATGGGTCAGCCGGAAGATATTGGTAAAGTGGTGGCTGCTTTGCTTCGAGGAGATTTACCCTATGCTACGGGGCAGATTCTTAAAATTGAGGGAGGAATGATGGTGGGGAGGTTATAAAAAAAGTCGCAGGGAATTTTTCCTTCCACTGCGACTTAATCTGATATTAAGAAATATTTACTTCAATAACTCTCTCGAAATCACCAATTTTTGGATCTCTGAAGTTCCTTCTCCGATTGTACATAGCTTAGAGTCACGATAGAATTTTTCAACAGGATAATCTTTCGTAAAACCGTATCCACCGAAAATCTGCACTGCCTCATTAGAGATTGATACACAGACTTCAGAGGCATATAATTTGGCTTGAGCGCCTGCCAAAGTTACTTTTTGGCCTTTATTTTTTAAGTCTGCGGCTTTAAATGTCAGTAGTTTTGCGGCTTCTAGTTGGGTCGACATTTCGGCCAATTTGAAGGAAATTCCCTGAAAACTTGAGATCGGCTTATTGAACTGATGCCGCTCCTTGGAGTATTGAATGGATGCATCCAAGGCTCCTTCAGCGATTCCTAACGACAGTGCAGCAATTGAAATTCTACCTCCATCGAGAATTTTCATAGATTGGATAAATCCATCGCCGACTTTGCCTAGCACTTGGTTCTCGTGAACTTTGCAATCTTCAAAAATCATCTCGGCAGTTTCAGAGGCACGCATCCCGAGTTTGTCCTCTTTTCTTCCACCTTTGAATCCCGGAGTTCCCCTTTCGATAATGAAAGCAGTCATGCCGTGACTGTCCCCCACTTCACCAGTTCGTGCGATTACCACTGCAACGTCTCCGGAAATTCCGTGGGTTATAAAGTTTTTGGCGCCATTCAGAATGTAATATTCTCCCTCTTTGATTGCGACGGTGCGCATATTTCCAGCATCGGAACCAGTATTCGGTTCGGTCAAACCCCAAGCTCCAAGCCATTCACAAGTTGCGAGTTTTGGCAGATACTTTTGCTTTTGCTCTTCTGTGCCAAACATCATGATGTGTCCGGTGCACAGTGAATTATGAGCAGCCATGGAAAGGCCGACCGAAGGATCGATTTTGGATAGTTCCAAAATGGCAGTCACGTATTCATTGTACCCAAATCCCGAACCGCCATATTCTGTTGGAACTAAAACGCCCATTAGGCCGAGTTCACCAAGTTTCTTGAATACTTCGATGGGGAAAAATGAATTGTCGTCCCACTCCTTTCGGAAAGGAGTTATTTCTTTGGAGCCGAAACTCCGGACCATTTCAGCAATCATTTGCTGATTTTCATTTAGGTTAAAATCCTGCATTGGTAATATTTGGGTTTAATACTCTTTAATTTTAACTCTAAGATTTATAATAAGTTCTACTTCACCAAATCGGTCAAAACAAACTAATATTTGGAATTTAGGTCTATTTTTAAGACGGAGTATTGCTTTTTTAAAAAACCAACGTCAACTCAAGCCTAGAAAATCAAATGGCCGATTAATCATAAATTTCTTGCCAAGGCACTGATTTTTAACTTATTTCCATCTTATGTCACCCAGCCTATGAAATCGAGACTTTCACTAGTACTTCTTGCCCTATTTTTTTTGACTCGTTCGGAAGTTTTGGCCCAAAGTCCACGCTATATCATTGATAGTCTCAAGGTTCAGTTGAAAAATGCAAAGAAGCCAAGTGATCAAGCGCTTTTCTACTCCGAACTTACATGGTATTGGGCCATGATCAATCTGGACTCTGCCGTTGATTATGGACAAAAATCGCTTGAATTGGCACAAAAAATTAATGACGATAAAGCCATTGGACAAGCGTATAGCGATTTGGGAAATGCTCTGATGCAGAAAGGTAATTTTGCGGAATCGAAAGAACAATACCTTCAAGCAATTGCAGTTAGAGAAAGAATTCAAGATTCTGCTGGTGTAGCAGGCAGTAAAGCTAACCTTGGTTCAGTTTATCATCGATTATTTCAGCTCGACTCTGCCATTTCCAATTACCTCATTGCCCTTGCCTTTTTTGAAAAATCAGGTAATGATCGTTATGTCAATTTTGTGAAAAATAACCTCGCTGTGCTTCATGAGGAAATGAGAAATTATCCCAAAGCACTGGAAATCTATTCGGAAGTGGCTGCCTATCGGGAAGAAAATCAGATGATTCCTGAATTGGCTATGGTGTATAATAACATGGGCAACATCCATAAAAACACCAAAGAATATGAGAAATCGGAGGATTTTTTCCAAAAAGCGCTTGAAAATGGACTTCAAGCGGGAGATTCTTTAGTATTGTCTGTTACCTACAATAATCTTGCGACGCTATACAATGCCATGAATCGGCCGGATGACGCCATCTCGACAGCAACAATTGGAATCAAAATAGCGGAAAAAGTGAATTCCACATTTGACCGAGCGACGATGGAATATTGTCTGGCAAATGCATATTCAAAAAAGAAAAATTTTCCTCGCTCCAAAGAATTGTATTTGAAAGCAATCGTGACCATGGAGGAACTGGAGGCCAAAGAAGAAGTGGCATCAATGTACTTACG
>CAYTXN010000374.1:1245-3386 GCA_964441195.1 uncultured Limnohabitans sp. | reverse complement strand
AAGGAGGCTGATTACAGATTTTCTGGAAATATTATGGATCAAAATGCCGCTGATGCCATTGATATCAACAACCGTTCGCTGCAAAAAGCTAAGGATATCGATTGTCTGATTTATGATAATATCAGCTGTAATAATGGCTTTGTCAACGGAGAATCCACTCCAGATGGATCAGGAATTGGGACTTTAATCAATGTCTCGAATGTCATTCTTTACAAAAATATCGCAGTCAAAAACAACCGGCCAGCGATTTATGTAGAGAGTTGTGATTTGATTTTGGTAAAGGAAAATCAAGCGGACAATCAAGTGGAAGTTGTATTGGATTTGGGCGAAATGTTGATTGATTCCAATCAATTTAGCAGTGTGAATCTCATCGCAAACGTCAATGCTGATAAACTTACGCTGAAAAACAATCAATTCATTTCCCTCTCTCTGCCGAATGACATTACTGTCAAAGAATTTTTGATCGAAAATAATACCTTCAGAAATGCCTCCCTGAATTTCAATCTTGAAGAAGGGAACATAACACTTTTGAAAAATAAGATCAAAAGCGATCGTCCCTCTGGTGCCATTTTGCTGGTAAATGTTACAAAGGCGCTTTTGGAGGAAAATGAGATTGAGAGTACTGGAGGAATTGCTGTGGCTATCCGAAAATCGGCTTCTCCCGTTGAATTAATCGAAAATACAATCAGATCAGTTCAAGCATGTGTCATGGATGATGGTTCATACAATCTTCTGTTGAAAGAAAATACATTCACAGCAATTCCAGGATCAGAAGATAGCCATACGGTCCTCAGCAACTATCCTAGCAAACTTCGACTTGAAAATAATGAACACCATGGAATTGCAGACCAAGATGCCATCCTGATGGTAGGAACGGGAACTGCTTCTGTGGAAGGAGAACGAATGATCTCCGGGAAATCCAATTTTGGGAAAGTGAAAATCACTTACTAATCGACCATGACCACTATTCCAAAATTGATAGTCCATCTTTTTATTCCAACCTTGAATCCGGGTATTCTTTGGTCTAAAGTGATCTCGTCAATAAAATCCCAGACTTACCCAATCACTAAAATAATAATCATTGATTCTGGATCTACAGATGGGACTTTAGAGGAAACTCGCGCTGAAAATTTTCAGCTCATTTCAATCGATAAAGCGGATTTTGATCATGGAGGTACCCGTCAAATGGCTGTTAATCAATTTCCTGACGCGGAAATTTACGTATTCATGACTCAAGATGCGATTTTTGCGAGTTCGGATGCGGTTGAGTTGATGGTAGAAACTTTTGCAAATAATCCAAAAATAGGAATGGCTTATGGCAGACAACTTCCGCACATTGGAGCTAAAATCCTCGAATCACATGCAAGACTTTTTAACTATCCTTCCCAGTCACAGACAAGAAGCATAAAAGATGCTCCAAAGTATAAGATAAAGACAATCTCCTGTTCCAATTCTTACGCTGCATATCGAAGAGAAGCATTTGAGGAAGCGGGTGGGTTTCCATCTGGGACCATATTGGGCGAAGATGTACTGATAGCAGGTTCAATGCTCTTAAAAGGTTGGGAAATGCGATATCTGGCGGAGTCCATCGTGTACCACTCCCATGATTACAGTGCCAAAGAAGAATTCAAGCGGTATTTCGATATCGGCGTATTTCACGCAGACAATCCTTGGATTTTTGAATATTTTGGACGTGCTGAATCTGAGGGTTTGAAATATTTGAAATCAGAGTTTCACTATGTTTTTTCTAAAAACCCATTCGTTTTGTCAAGATCATTTTTTTCACTCCTAGCTAAATGGATTGGTTATAAGCTTGGTATGAAGCACAGCCTTTTTCCCAATTCATTCAAAAAGTCTATGTCTATGCATAAAGGCTATTGGAAAATTGTGTAGTAGCTCCACACCTTGTTGATCTTATATTGTTTCTTGGCCCTATATTTTTAATGATTTACTTGTTCAACTATCTTATTTACAACTTTTAACGATCAAAACTGACCAACCATAGGTTTTTTGATCCTTGCAAATAAAATTTTCAGAAATGGGCACTCAAATTGGATGAAGGGTATCACAAGCCAACAATTATTTAACGATTACTAATATGATAACTGGAAACCAACATCAAGAGGTGATATTTAACGGCT
>CAYTXN010000374.1:0-1145 GCA_964441195.1 uncultured Limnohabitans sp. | reverse complement strand
ATTGGGAGAAATGGTAAGCCATTCAACATATTTAAATTCCGAAGCATGATCGTGGATTCTGAGGTCAATGGTCCTCAACTGACCACTGATGGTGATCCTCGAGTTACCAAATGGGGTAATTTTATGAGAAAAACACACTTGGATGAACTTCCTCAGTTTTGGAATGTACTGGTAGGTGATATGTCAGTAGTTGGACCTCGACCAGAGCGAGAATTTTTCATTGAACAAATAGTGAAGAAAGCCCCTTCTTACAAAAATCTTCTTTCCTTAAAGCCGGGTATTACTTCTATTGGCCAAGTAGATTATGGTTATGCTGAAAATATTGAGGAGATGTGCGAACGTATGACCCTCGATCTGGATTATTTGGACGAAGTTAACCTTGCAAAAGATCTATCCATCATTGTCAAAACTGTCGGCACCATGATCTATGGAAAAGGCAAATAACTTTTGTTTTAAAATTTTAGATAAAGGCTCAAGGAATATAACCTTTGGTTTTTTTGTGCTCATTCCATCAAGATCAACAAAAATGAAATGAGCTTAAACTAAAAAAGGAACCCATTTCTGAGTTCCTTTTTTGATTTTTGATCTGACAAGTCTTAGTGTCTTGGTCTGATTTTCTCCTTGATACGAGCAGCTTTTCCCTGACGTCCTCTAAGGTAGTATAGACGAGCTCTTCTTACTTTACCTTCTCTTAGCAAGTCGATTTGCTCGATAGCTGGGGAAATGATAGGGAAGATACGCTCTACACCGATTCCGTTAGATATTTTACGTACAGTGAAAGTTTCGCCGTTTGTATTCGGGTTTTTTCTTTGGATCACAGTTCCCTGAAACTGCTGGATACGCTCCTTATTACCTTCTTTGATTCGTACGTGTACGTTGATGGTATCACCGGCTTTGAAAGAAGGGAATTTGGCTCTCGCCTCGCTGTATTCCGCTTCTACAATTTTCATTAGATCGCTCATAGCTCTATATTTTATGCTTTCGCAGTTTGCCACCGCAGTGGCTTAAATGAATTACTTTTTAAAATCTTGTCTCGCCTATTCCCAACCTGTGCCTTTCAGCAGATCAGGTCTTTTTTCTTTGGTTCGGCGAACCGATGCTTCAAATCTCCACTCGCTTATCTTGGCCTCGTGTCCTGAAAGCAA
>CAYTXN010000373.1:0-3389 GCA_964441195.1 uncultured Limnohabitans sp. | reverse complement strand
TCTCGTTTTCTAATTGTGGATGCAAAGGTAAAGACATTATCTTATTTTTCACAAGCGTTAGAAAAAATATTTCTAAAAATAAGTGGAATGATCAGTTCCCTGTCCGTATTTTGAATAAAATTCCACCCCTTATGATCCCTGTGGACATAGAAGAAGAGCGTAAAGAAATTCTTAAGCGGTATCGAAAACTCCTCAAACAGGCTAAGCCTTTTTTGAAATCGGGCGATACCAAACTCATCAAAAAAGCATTTAGTATTTCATTGGAAGCGCATAAAGAAATGCGCAGAAAATCCGGTGAACCCTATATCTATCATCCACTTGAGGTGGCTTTGGTCTGTGTGGAAGAGATAGGACTGGGTACGACCTCCATCATTGCGGCCTTACTTCACGATGTGGTGGAGGATACAGATTTAGAACTCGAGGATATCGAAAGGGAATTTGGCCACAAGGTGATGACCATCATAGATGGGTTGACCAAAATTTCCGGGGTGTTTGATTATGGAAGTTCGCAGCAAGCGGAAAATTTCCGAAAAATGCTCCTGACCCTCTCTGATGATGTTCGGGTAATTCTAATCAAGCTTGCAGATCGACTAAACAACATGAGGACACTGTCAAGTATGCCTCGCCACAAGCAGCTAAAAATTGCCTCCGAAACCATGTACCTCTATGCGCCATTAGCGCACCGTTTAGGCTTATATGCGATCAAGTCGGAATTGGAGGATCTTTACCTCAAATATACCGATACAGATACTTATGTGGAAATTGTCCATAAAATCAACGAATCTAAAAGCTATCGGAATAAATTCATTAAGTCATTCATTCAACCCATCGAGGATGAATTGATTAAACAAAAATTTGAGTTTACGATAAAGGGAAGACCGAAATCTGTCTATTCAATCTACAATAAGATGAAAAAACAGGGGATTCCTTTTGAAGAAGTATATGACCTATTCGCCGTTCGAATTATCATTGAAAGTCAGCTGGAGAATGAAAAAGCTGACTGTTGGCAAGTGTATTCAATTGTCACAGATTTTTACAGACCCAATCCTGACAGACTAAGAGACTGGATAAGTACACCGAGATCCAACGGCTACGAATCACTTCATACTACTGTGATGAGCAATACCGGTCAATGGGTGGAAGTACAAATCAGGACTGATCGTATGGATGAAATTGCCGAGCGCGGCTATGCTGCGCATTGGAAATATAAAGACAAGGAAAACCAAGGAAAGTCTGGTTCAGGACTGGATGACTGGATTGGACAAGTAAGAAGTATCCTTGAGTCAAATGATAGTAATGCTATCGAATTTATGGATGATTTCAGAGGAAATCTATTTCATGATGAAGTATTTGTTTTTACACCAAAAGGCGATTTGAAAGTCCTGCCTATCGGCGCCACTGCATTGGATTTTGCTTTTGAAATACATACTGAAATCGGCGCAAAATGTATCGGGGCAAAAGTTAATCAACGGCTGGTTCCTATCAGTCACGTATTGAAGAATGGAGATCAAGTAGAGATCCTCACTTCCAATAAGCAAAAACCAACTGAAGATTGGCTTAATAACGTTGTCACTTCACGTGCAAAAGCCAAAATAAAAGATGCGCTTCGTGAAGATAAGAAGTCCGCAATCTTAGATGGAAGAGAGATCGTCCAGCGCAAGCTGAAAGCCATGAAAATGGAATTCAATTCTGAAACTGTTGAACAATTGCGAGCATATTATGAGCTCAAAACAGCAAACGAATTTTATTACCGAGTGGGAAAAGGAACTATCGATCCCACCTCGATTAAGGCATTTAAGGATTTCAAAGAAGTTCAAAAAGGAAAAAGCAAGGTCGGAGAAAAAGTAAAAGACGAATCGACATTTACCAAAGAAATAAAAGGAATTAAAGGTTCTGAACACGATCAACTACTGATCGGAGAGGATATGGATGTGGTGGATTATATTTTGGCAAAATGCTGCAATCCAATTCCTGGCGATGATGTATTTGGATTTGTCACAATCAATGAAGGCATCAAAATTCACCGGACCTCCTGCCCCAATGCATTGGAACTTTTGTCAAATCACGGAAATCGTGTGATCAAAGCTCGCTGGACCAGTCAAAAGCAAATCGCTTTTTTAGCGGGGCTAAGAATTTTGGGCACGGATAGAGTGGGGTTGATCAATGATGTCACCAAAGTAATCTCCAACGAATTGAAGGTAAACATGCGATCCATTACTGTGGATTCCGACGCAGGGATATTCGAAGGCACGATCAAACTTTATGTACACAGTACAGAGCATTTGGATCACTTGATCAAAAACCTCCAACAAGTGGATGGAATTATTAAGATTTCACGATTTGACTAATGGAATCATTTATAGATTACAAAAGTTATATTTGGAAAAAACGTAGAAAATGGCTTTGAACACAACCCATTTCGAAGAGGTCAAAAAGATATTTACCGCATATCTTGAGAATAAAAAGCTCCGAAAAACACCCGAACGATACGCGATTTTAGAAGAGATTTATAGCAGGACGGGCCATTTTGATGTAGAGGGACTTTACATCAGTATGAAAAATAAAAACTACCGAGTGAGTAGAGCCACCGTTTACAATACCTTGGATCTTTTGGTAGAGTGTGACTTGGTCACCAAGCATCAGTTTGGAAAGAATCTGGCCCAATTCGAGAAATCATATGGGTTCAAGCAACATGATCATTTGATTTGTGTAGAATGTAACCAAGTCATGGAGTTTTGTGATCCACGTATTCAAAACATTCAAAACACCGTTGGTGAAATTTTGAATTTCCAAGTATTGCATCACTCCTTAATTCTTTATGGAAACTGTACAAAAGAAAAGTGCGACAATAGAAACCATAATTAAATGAAATCGAGCATGACCCAAAGCGACACACAGAGGGATGATTATAATGCATGCGAGATTCCATCTGACAGCTTAAAACAAATTATTTACAGATGAAACTAACTTATACAACAAGCAGGGACGACAAAGCCAGATACCTTTTTATTCAAGGCGATCTCATCGGTGATGAAGTGGGCCCAAAGTTGGTAGAAGTGGTATCGGATGCAATTCAGGATGGAGCTAAAACCTTTGTGATTGATCTGAGTGAAGTTCGGTATATCAGCTCCAGCGGAATTGGGCTTTTGATCACGATGCTGACCAAAATGCGGAATGCGGGAGGTGAAGTCTATCTGACAGCACCTTCAGAGCATGTCAAAAAACTCTTGATCATCACCAAACTGAATAATATCTTCACGGTATATGATTCGGTTGAAGATTTTAAAGTGAAAAATTGATTAGAAGCCCGTTGCAGGGCTTTTTTTATTTTTAGACAATTCCAGATATAATAATTAACCCATTTCCCTTGGTTTTCTTTGCCCTTATCG
>CAYTXN010000372.1:0-3394 GCA_964441195.1 uncultured Limnohabitans sp. | reverse complement strand
GTGTTTTCACTCACCGAAGGCGTTTAAAAAATCATTATATAAATTCTATCGGACGCTGATTTGCCTTGGATTTTTTCTGATTTCTTCGGCTGCTTTTTCCCAAACTAAACCCCTTATAGGACAGGTTCTGGATAGTCTGAATCGACCGATCGCTTACGCCAATGTGGTAGCCATCAACCAAAGCACTCAGAAAATCGGAGGCTTTGGAATCACCAACGAGGAGGGTAGATTCAAGGTGACACTTGCACCCGGATCTCAATATTTGCTTAGAGTTTCTTTCGTTGGATTTCAACAGTTTGAAAGATTAATTTCCGAATGGGATTCTGAAGTTCAGATGCAGATTGTGCTCAAGCAAAGCGATACTGAGCTTGGATTGGTGGAAGTGGTTTCAGAAATGCCTGTGACAATGCGAGGGGACACGCTTACCTATAAAACTGATGCATTTACCACTGGAAACGAACGGAAATTGGAAGATGTCCTGGAAAAACTACCGGGTTTCCAAATCGATGACAATGGTGATGTAAAAGTCCAAGGAAAAAAGGTCGACAAAGTTTTGGTCGATGGGAAGACTTTCTTCGATGGAGACACCAAGCTCGCAACCAAAAACTTACCTGCCAATGCAGTGGATCGGGTTCAGGTTTTAAAAAATTTCAATGAGATTTCCCCAATCCGAGGACTTGATAATGACGAAACCTTGGCACTGAATATCCAACTCAAAGATGGAAAAAAGAACATGGTCTTTGGGGATGTCACAGCCGGAGCCGGACCTCAGGAGCGCTATTTGGCTCATACTAATGCTTTTTATTATGCACCAAAACTCAATCTGAACCTTATCGCCGGTTCCAATAATGTAGGAGAACAGACCTTTACCCTTCAGGATTACTTCCGGTTCAGTGGAGGAATGGCTGGTTTGGGTGGCAGAACCGGGTCAAGGGTAAGTATTGGAGGAGATGATTTTGGTATTCCTATGGCGAGTAGGGACAATGCTGCTTCGCTTGAAACCACGTTAGGAGCTTTCAATTTCAACTTCAACCCAAACAAAAAATGGCGACATTCGGGCTTTTTGATTGGTTCAAGTTCCGATAACGGATTGGGAAGTTCTTCATTCCGAACCTATCTGAACTCAGGCGAAAACAATCAGGAATTGCTCACTTCTGCCAGTCGGGTTGAGAATAAATCAGGCTTGCTCAAATATGCGCTCACCTATACTCCAAAGGAAGAAACCTACATCAAATACAGCTTTTTTGGAAAGCTTGCTGATATCGAAAATGGCAATCTGTTGAATTCCAATTTTGGTCAAATCGAACAAAATCTTGCGACAATTCAGACTAGAACACCTTATAGTTTGCAGCAAAAGGCAGAGTGGTTTCATGCTCCAAGTGAGAAACGTGTATTTTCAATGGAAGCTAATTGGGAAAAGAAATTCCAGGATCCTCTTTATGATTTGACCACGAATTTGAAACCATTTGTGGGATTGTTTCCGGTACTTGACCAGGAGAGCTACCGTTTTCTTCAGCGACAGGATATCCATACTCAAACGATTGAAGCAGCATTCAATTACTATCAGATCCTGAATGCCACTAACCATTTGAATTGGTCATTGGGCTATCAAAATATTTCTCAAAGTATGATTGGGAACTTGGATCAAGTGGATTTAGATCAAGATTTCGAGGAGTTTGAAAACGATGCGGATTTTGGTTTTCAGGATATTTATTTGGGAATGACCTATAAGACCAAGTGGAAAAAATTAATCATCAGTCCTTCTGTTTTCCTGCATCGTTATTCTTGGCAGGATCAACAATTTGAAAGTGAATTAAGCTATAATAAGGTCTTGGCTTTACCCGGATTTTACTCCAAATGGAATATTAAATCCACCAAGTCTCTGACTTATCGATTCCAGACAGAAGCTAATTTCATGGATATTCAAAAGCTAGCGCAGGGATTTGTGCTTCAGGATTATAACTCGATTTTTCAGGGAAATCAGATGCTGGATAATGGGCTTTTTTACAACCACACCTTGAATTATAATCATTTCGATATGTTTTCAGGGCTGAATTTCTTTGGGAATATCAATTGGCAGCGTAAGCGGGATGAACTCATCACAACCACGGATTTTGCCGGAATCAATCGATTACTCTCAGTACTCAATGTGGAGCCGGTAAATGAAACATTAAACGGAGATTTGAGAATGGATAAGCGATACAGCCGATTCAAATTAGCCGCAGGTGGTCGCTGGAATGCTTTCACTACTAATTTGATTTTAGACGAAAGGCCCACCAGAAACGAGCAGTTTTCGCAGACGTATGATTTCAAAATCACCTCTACTTTTTTCAAAATTTTGGAAGTGGATTTGGGCTATGCTTTCACTACTAATAATTACAATTCCGGCGCCCTATCCAATACATTTTCCACGCACAGTCCTAAGGTAGAGATCGACTTGGATATCTACAAAGGACTGAAATTGAATGCCGATTATACCTACAATTCCTACCTCAATCAGGCAAACGGAATCCGGAGCGAATTTGAGTTTTTGAATGCCTTTTTGGGCTATCAAGGCAAAAAGAGCCCTTGGGAATTCCGGATTTCCGTTTGGAATATTCTGGACACTCGGTCGATTCGTAGAGATAGTTTCAGTGAAAACCTAATCAGTACTTATTCCTATTTGGTACAGCCTAGATATGGCTTGTTGATAGTGAAATATGATTTGTGAAGGATTAAAAGATTTTAAAATTGAAACATTGCAAGATTGAAAAATTGAAGTTGAATCATCACAAAAAAAGGCCTGAGATTTCTCCCAGACCTAATTTTAAAATTTTAAATATTTTCAATTTTACAATCAGATTGTTGCCACCAACTTCACATCCAGATTCACTTCATCATAGATCATTCGATCCCCTAGATTTTCGAAGAAATTTCCAGAACGGAACTTGATGTCATAGTGAGTTCTGTCAAATTTGATCGTTCCGGTTGCAGTCAATTTATTTCCCGCAATAGCAACTTTTGCAGGGAAAGTTACAGGCTTGGTAATTCCCTTGATTGTCAAATCACCGGTGATTGTATAATCCGTGGCACTTGTTGATTTCACATCTGTGATTTTGAAAGTAGATCTGTTGAATTTTTCGACTGAAAAGAAATCATCAGATTTCAAGTGATTAGTGAGATTGCCTTTTGATTTTTCGTCAGTTAGATCTTCCACAGTTAAGTTCACCATGTCCATTTCAAATGAACCTCCGGTGATTTTACCATTTGAGTAGTCAAGGTTAGCGTCAGCAATTGGCACATAGCCCCAGTGCTCACCGGTAACTTTAGCAGCTTTCCAAGTGACTTGGCTTTCAGTTTTATTCACAGTAGCTGGAGCAAAATTTTCACTGGTAGTGAAAAGGGTTCCAAAGGC
>CAYTXN010000371.1:0-3397 GCA_964441195.1 uncultured Limnohabitans sp. | reverse complement strand
CGGGAGCCATTTTGGTGGAATCCATGGAGATTTTGATTTGCGAGGAAGACTTATAATACGCTCTTCCTGTGAGCCCTTGGCCAATGGCCTGAGGAATAGTCACACTCAGAAAAAAGATCGAAACGAGTAAAAGGATTTTAGATTTCATAATATGATTGGATTTTGTGTCAGAAGATAATCAATTGAAAACGGGAATAAACTTAACAATTTGGTATTAGCGACTGTCGACCGTGGACCGTGGTCCGCTGACGAGATGATCAGAGTACAAACCAAAATAAAGCTAACCAAGCAAAGCGTTAAGCATTGTTAACGTGTGTTAAGGCGCTATTTTCAGCCTCCAATTCTGATTTTCCTACCATTTTCATTACCTGGTTTTCCTTGATACTGAAGCATCATCTGCCTCATGCTTTCTTCCTGAATCGTTAGGAATTCCTCGCTGTTGACTGCTTTTCCTTTTTTTGGGATTTGGATGAGGACCCGATCTGCTACAGGATTGAGTTCAATTTTTTCACAATAAAAAGCCCTTCCTCCATTTTGAACTTCAAGGATCAATCCCGGCAAGCCAAAGTAGTTCTCCGGACCATTCGCAACGGGGATTTCAGAAGTATACCAAACCGTAATTTGGATGGTGTCTTTGATATGTTCCATCTCAGTCATCCCGGTAGAAAACCGCTGTGAATCTACAATCCTTGCGTAAGTCGCCTTTTGCGCAATATAATCGCCGATCTTTTTGGTCTCTCCAGTCAACTCCCAATCGAGCACTTCCAGCGCATCCTGAATCAAAAACTCCCGACCCATAAATTCCTGCTCCTGGACAAACCTTTGATCCTCCAAGTTTTTATACAACAGTTCATTTCCACTTCCAGAAAGACTAATGGTCATGCCATCCGAGTTGGATGCATCGGTACTTCCGGCTAAAGTTTCGACCTGTTTCCAGTTGGATTCCGTCTGGGTGAATGCCAGGATAAAATCCCGTTGCCAAGGCTTCTTCATGATTTCATGAGCTTCGGCTATTTCCTCAGGACTCATATCTGCGCTGTCTATTCTGATCAGGATTTGATTGGAAGCTTTATAATAAGCCCTCCCAGTCAACTGTTGGGAGAAACTAGGATGAAACCCAACAATTAAAAAACTTAAGAGAAAAAGGAATTTGTAATTCATACTATGATTGGATTTATTGATTTGGAAATTGCTTTCACAAACCAACCCAAGGAGCAGAATGAAAAGAGTTAAGCACTGTTAACGTGTGTTAACTCTGATTTTATGGGCTTTTTTATCCTTCTAATTTAGCGCTATGCAAAAGCTGCAATTCAAACGAATAGGATTTCTGATCGGGCTCACCCTGCTGTTGAGCATTGGCGTGCAGACTTGGCGGATGTATTCTCAGTTTCGGATTATCCAGCGCCAATTGGTCATGGATATTCAGCAAAGTTTGGAAAATGCGGTGGAAAGCTATTTTGCCGAATTGGCCAAAACGGATGTCATTGCCTTGACGGATTTTTCCGGAAATCATTCAATGTTTGGAGGAGATAGTGTGTCAGGGAAAAATAGAATCACTGAAATTAAAGTCAATCGCCTTGACAGTGCAGGTGGTTTTTTGGATCGTGTAGGACAGAGCAAAAGAATCTTTGAAACCTTGGAAAAGGCTGAAAAGGGCGGCTTCGATTCATTTTTTTGGAATGAGATAGCAAATGACACTTCTTCCGGGTTAACTCTTTTGGATTCCTCCCGAAGAAGTGCTGTGGATCAAAAAAACGAACTTCGGATATTCTTTGGAAAGGATCAGGCTGACAGTATCAATCAACTTCAAACGCTAACCAGCAAAATAATAATTTCGATTACCCGCGATAGTCTGGATTTTGACAAAATCAAAGAATTCCTTCAGGCCGAACTGGATCGAAGGAAAATTGACATTAATTATCAGCTCATCCAAGTCAATCGAAGGATTCCCCGATTGGGAGAAGCCAATCCCCCGAAAGAAAATCCCGATGCCGAAAAGCCGAATATGTCATTTATGACCATTTCCCGATCCACATTTTTACCCCCAGGACAAGTTTTGGAACTCTACTTTGAAAATATTTCTTTGACCATCCTGCGAAGGGGAATCTTCGAAATTCTGACTTCATTGCTTTTCCTTGGTATCATTACTTATGCCTTTTATTATCTCTATCAAACGAAAAAAAACCATAAGGAAATCGCTGAAATCATGCTGGACCTGATCGCCAACATAACCCACGAATTAAAAACTCCCATCGCCACGGCACTCTCTGCCATCGATGGAATCCAACAATTCAATCCCGAAAACGACTCTTCAAAAACTGATCGATATTTGGGAATATCTAAAAACCAGATGTTTAAATTGAATCAGATGGTTGAAAAACTCTTGGAAACTGCTACGCTAGATTCTGATCAATTGGTTTTGAAAAAGGAAGCGATCGAGCCGGAAACACTATTGCGTCAGCTTGTGCAGAAATTTCAGACTTTGGCACCGGAGAAGTCCATTGATTTGATCTTACCCGCTAACCCAAAGACTATTTTCGCTGATCCTTTTCATTTCGAAAATGCACTTTCCAACTTGATCGATAATGCGATAAAGTATGGTGGAAGCGAAATCCGAATTTGCCTGGACCAAAAAGGCATGAACAAAATTCGTATTCACGATAATGGTGGAAATATCAGTTCTGAGCAAAAGGAACGGGTTTTTGAGCAGTTTTACCGCATTCCCAAAGGAGATGTGCACGATGTCAAAGGCTTTGGAATCGGACTATACTATGTTAAAAAGATCTTGGAGAAGCACGAAGGAAAAATCGAACTGGAAATCGGAAAGCAATCGACCACTTTTATCACCTACTGGCCATGAGCAAAATTAATGTGATACTCGCAGAAGATGAATTGGCCTTGGGGACGATCATTCAAGAAAGTTTGGAAAGCCGGGATTTCAAAGTTCGACTTTGCGGCGATGGTCAAAAAGCCTGGGAAAGCTATCAACAGCTAAAGCCGGATGTATTGGTTTTGGATGTGATGATGCCAAAAAAAGACGGATTTTCACTCGCTGCCGAGATCCGAAAAACAGATCCGTACACGCCGATTATTTTCCTCACTTCCAAAGGCCAAACCGAAGATGTAGTCAAGGGCTTTGGACTTGGGGCAAATGATTACATCCGGAAACCCTTCAGCATGGAGGAACTGATCGTTCGGATCAAGGCTCACTTGGATAAAATCCGTGTTCGCCAAAGTCAAAGTGACTGGATTACATTGGGCAAATATGAATTTCATCCTACCCGTCAATTATTAAAGCTCGGAGAAATCGAGCAGCCTCTCACCTCCAGAGAATCACAACTACTACAGATCCTGCTGGAAAATGCAAATGACATTACGGATCGCACGCTTATTTTGA
>CAYTXN010000370.1:0-3403 GCA_964441195.1 uncultured Limnohabitans sp. | reverse complement strand
CGAAGGTTTTGCTCGACAAGACCCTGACTACTTTTGATTACTTCTATCGCTGTGTGGGCGGTACAAAAATTGAAATAAGCCACTTTGATATCCTGAACCAGGTTTGCTTGATAGATTTTCAACTCAAATTCGGATAGCAAAACCTGCTTTTCACGAATCTGTCGTTGGTAAATCAAGTCTGTATTGACTATTGGCATAGAAGCTCGAAAGCGTGCGTCGTAGAAGTTGTCCGGTAAAAACTGTTCAGAGACGTTTTCCAGCTGGGGAAAAGCGGTGGTTCCGGTGAGTTGATTTAGAGTGGAATAAACTGGATTTAGTAAATCACCAATTGGAAAATCAATTGTCCGTCCTCCTGCAGCCAAGGTGTAACTTGCTCCAAAATCAAGACTTGGCAAGAAGTAACTTTTGGCATCTTTCAGCGTCAGAAGAGCTCGTTGGAGTTCAATGTTTTTGTCCTCCAATACCAGATTATTCTCTAATCCTTCTTGGATGTATTTCTCCAGAATTGCCTGAGCTTTCGCAACAGAAAAAGGACTAAAAAGAAGGTATCCAGTAATTAATAGAATTGTTAGCTTCATCATTATTCGATGTTAAAATATTAAACAGTGTTTAATGGAATAGCAAATTTTTTTTAGAGTTTATCCAGAATTTTGAAAAATTCTTCGAGTCCATCTACCACAATCGTGTCTTGACGATGGGGAAGGACAACTTCGCATCGCTTTCTTATATTGAGTGAAACCATCCCATGAACGGTAGACCAGATCATGTAAGACACTGCCTCAGCATCATGACCTTTGAAATGTCCTGCTTTTATGCAATCCTCAATAGTTAATCGCAGGTAGTTGAAAGTGCCGCCACCTTCTTTCCAATGGTCATGTTCAGAATTAAAAACATGGTCCAATGGAGCTTCTTTAATAAACATAAGATCGTACATATCAGGATTTTCCATGGCGAAGTTTATATAAATACTTCCCATTGCTTTCAGTCTTTCCATCGGATTACGTACAGAAGCTAATACCTGCATTTTCTCCATCAACTGAAGAAATCCCCCTTGGTGGAGCGCATGAAAAATCTCGTTTTTGTCACGGAAATAGTGATAAATAATTCCAGGACTGTATTCGATACGATCGGCAATATTTCGGATAGAAGTCTTTTCTACTCCTTTTTCCAAAAAAAGAGATTTTGCGGCAACTAATATCCGTTCCCTCAATTCTTCTTTGTCCCGTTCTTTGCGATCTGCGATACCCATAATTTTTATTGAACGTTCAAATTTAATTAAACAGTGTTTAATAAATCAAGTGTTTTATAATATATTTTTAAAAAAATCACTGAGTAAACCAATCCTCTAACTGAGTTTTAATGGCAGTTGTAATTTCAGAGTTCTCGATAAAATACCAGTTTAAGCTTTGATAAGTAGTAGTGCCGTCACTTTTGTTATGGAAAAATATTAAAGCCCTGACAGTAGGAAATCGTTTTGGAAAGTCTTTTAGCGCCTCAGCATACCATTTGGCTCGATCACCACCAACTGCCAGTGATCCGAATTCAGCGATCAAGATGGGTTTATTGAATTCAGCTAATTCTTCATAGTACCTAGAAAATATCTCCTCAAATGACCACCACTGACTCCAAGGAGCTACAGTTCCATAATTCAAGGTTCCCGTAGCTACCCAATCCACATAAGCGTCTCCAGGATAATAATCTTTAAATTTTCCATAGGCTAGGTGAGGGGCCCAAACCCATAAGACATTTGTGACATTTTCTTTTTTGAAAATATCAACCACATGCCGCCATGCTGCTATAAATTCTTCTGGTTCATTGTTTTGAGGTCCCCATGGATAGCGATAAGGGTCATTCATTTCATGTCCAAGTCTTATCAAAAGTGTTACTTTGGCTTCTCTAGCATCTCTGGCCCATCGGATCAAATAGGGATCATACATCCCTTCAGCCACCGATTTAAGACCATTTTTATTTCGTTCCTCAATGGTTGGTAACCCGATAAATTCACTTCCTTCAAAGTCAATAAGCCAAGGTTCCCAAGTGAGTACAGGCACTGAACCTAAAGTTGCAATAGACCGGACCTGATCTGCTGGAAACCGTTGTTCACGTTTACTGCCCCAAGCGCCGTAGATATGGATTAAGGGAAATTCTGTTTCCAAACTGTCCTCGAGGGCGATTATTGGTTGGAAACTAGTTTTGGCTTCATTGTCGTAGGCTCCAAGAAAAAGTTTCTTAGGATCTCTAAGGGACTCTCTGTTGTATTGAGCTTCGGCAAACCAATCCAACTTGGCTGAACGGCTTTTGGAACGTTGCTTGAGGATATATTTATCTTCAAATTCAGAAATAGCCTTTCCGATTTGGAAAAAAGCATCTTCTACCGGTCCGGAGGATTCATTTCCTACATAGGTGATACTTGCCACGAGACCAACACCTACTGCAAGTGAAGTAAGCACTACTAAGAACCTATAAATCACTTTCCTCATTTTGATGATTTTTTATGCTGCTCTAGGTTAATTTGGTCCAAATCCACGTTTTCCCAAGGGGATTCTGGGGTCAATTTACTTGATTCCCATACTGCATACATGCTCACTATTGCCAATAGGAAAGGTATAAAAGCAAATGCCATCATCCCATAGGTAATCTCATAGTTTGCGATGATTTCGATTTCAGTCAGTAAGCTTACTCTTTGGTAAATTACCATGACGAGCGTCAGAATGAAAATCGCAATTTGTATCAGAAGAGGTTTCGCAAATGGAGAAATTTTACCAACTACTGCCTGTTTTGCTGTAGGAATGTATGGGATTTCTTTATCAATTATTGAAAGTACAAATCCCATCAGGTAAACTGGCCAACAGGCAAACTTCATCACCATTCCTCGCCAATGAAGACCTCGCTCCGAACCAGGATCACAAAGCCAACGCTGTATATGGAAGTAAATCCAGATCGAAAAAAAAACAATAGGAAATCCGTAGTACAAGAATTCGATAAAATACATCTGTGCAGGTAAAATCCCTGTCCAAAAGAAGAGAAAAGGAATTAGTAAATAAAGCAGTGTGACCAATCCCTCAATATAATATGTTCCAATAGTGATGTAGGATAGCTTTTGCCAAAAGGTAAGCTTTCTGAAAAGTCGGGGAACTTCAGCAAAAAGCACTTCGTGAACACCTCTAGCCCATTTGAGCTGTTGCTTGCAGAAAGAACCAAAATCTTCGGGAACCAAGCCTCTCGCCACCATGACCGGATGATAGATAGATCTCCAACCGGCAGCATGAATTCTGATGGAAGTGACCAAATCTTCGGCTAGCCCAATCCCATGACCTCCGGCAGATTCCAATGCTTTTCGACGGAAAGTACAATTAGCCCCAATTGCCACACTGCAATTGTATCCGTTCATTCCCATTTGGGT
>CAYTXN010000369.1:0-3406 GCA_964441195.1 uncultured Limnohabitans sp. | reverse complement strand
TGGAAATGATGACAGGGGTATTGTGACGGACCGCTTCCAAGGGAGCAATTCCAAATGGTTCCGAGACAGAAGGCATCACGTAGACATCCGAAATCGCATACATGTGATCGACATCGTCTCCTTTCAAAAATCCCGTAAAGTGGAATTTGGTGGCCATACGCAATTCGGCGACTCGGATAATCATGGGATTTAGCAGGTCTCCGTTTCCAGCCATTACAAACCGTACATTGGGATCTCGATCAATGACTTTTTTTGCCGCTTCGACAAAATATTCAGGACCTTTTTGGAAAGTGATTCTTCCTAAGAATGTGACTATTTTTTCGGGTACTTTCTTTTCGTATTCAGATTTGATGATACTTGCATCCAGGACTGCATTGTGAAGTACAGTTACTTTGCTGGCAGGGACGCCGTATTTTCTCACAATGATATTCTTGGTGAGTTGACTCACTGCCACGATGTGATCAGCTGCATGCATTCCAGCACGTTCAATGTCGTAGACAGGCTTGTTGACAGTTTCTCCTGATCTGTCATATTCTGTCGCATGGACGTGGACCACCAAAGGCTTACCACTGATTTCTTTGGCAGCTATGCCTGCTGGAAACGCCAGCCAGTCGTGGGCATGAATGATGTCAAAATTGGTTTTATCCCGGGCTATTTGCGCTGCGACAAGTGCATATCTGGCAACCTCTTCCATGAGGTTTTTACCATATTTTCCGCTGAATTCGAATTTGTTGGAAAAGATACTTTCATCCACATCAGTCCGATCATGTATGGCGTAATCTGTGAACTTTTTGAATTGCTCTGGACCTAGATAAGGCACCAAGAAGCTGCTGACTTCCAAATAAGTAAGGTTTTTCCAGAATTTCTTGAATCGCTTCTCCCTATAATCTATGCGGATATCACTCCCATTGACAAAGTCAGCCAAAGGTTCTTCATCTCCCCAGAGTTTTGGTACCACAAAAATAACCTCCTGATTATGATGATTCATTCCTTTGACCAAACCATAACAGGCAGTACCTAATCCCCCAGAAATATGAGGTGGAAATTCCCACCCAAACATTAACACTTTCATAAATGGGTCATTTTATATCCTATTGACTAAGTCCATCATTCTGAGCAATTCTGCAACACTCCAAGCTTGAGAAACAGAGCCTTTAGGACGGTGTGGAGGATCTCCGTCATAAATTTCAGCAACAGTTCCGACTCCATATTGGGTCATGACACCGTCAAAACCTTTGATTATTTTTTGAACAAAGTTTTTTGCTGCTTTGCCATGTAACTTCAAATATCCTTCAACAAAATGACCCAATAGCCAGGTCCAAGCCGTTCCATTATGATAGGCATTATCTCTGCTGATTTGATTTCCAAAGTAATATCCTTTGTATCCAGGATCATCCGGTGAAAGCGACCTCAGACCACGAGTTGTCAATAGTTTAGATTTGACAATTTCTAGAATTTTATCATTCTTTTCTTCGCTTAGCATGGTATAAGGAAGTGATGTTGCAAAGAGCATGTTTGGTCTGATGGACCAATCTTTTTCTTCACCATCAACCACATCGGCCAAATATCCATAGTCCCAAGACCAGAATTCCTGATCAAACGAATCCTTGACCTGAGTAGCCAATATGGCATACTCTTCTTCTCCACTCAATTCATGAAAGAAGGATAGGGCATTATACCAGAGCGCCTGAATTTCTACGGGACATCCAATTCTTGGAGTGACCGGACCATCTGGAGTGATGGCGTCCATCCAAGTGAGTGCTACATCCTTTTGTCCTCCCCAAATGAGACCATTTTCTAGCATATGGATATTAAATGCGGTCCCGATTTTGTAGCCTTCGATTATTCCACGGAGCTTTCCAAGGTAGCGATCCTTGATGGTCTTCTTGTCGCCGGTGTAAACAATATATTGCTGGAGCGTCCAGAAAAACCAAAGTGGGGCGTCCATTGAGGTCATATTGGTAAAGTCGCCGCTTCCAATATTCGGAAAGAGCGGACCCTTAAGATCTCTGGACATGGTATCCATTATATTCAGAAAGGTCTCCGTATCACCATTGGATAATGTCAAGCCAGGTGCAGCAATGAACGTATCTCTTCCCCACCAACCAAACCATGGGTATCCAGCTATGATTCTCGTGTCACCATCTCTTTTTCGGATGAACTGACCTGCTGAGTTTTTGAGGCAGTTCTCAAAGTTATTTCTTGGAATCCTTCGGGCTATTTCTTTTTGAAAAGCGTTCTGTCTGGTTTTTGGGTCTGCCTCAGTTAATCCGGCTGAGAAAATAACCGATTCGCCTTTGGTTATTTCAAATTCAAAATATCCAGGGACAAATAGATCTTCTTGATACTCATATCCTCGCTCTCGCTCTTGAATATATTCGACATTATGATACCAATCAGGCTTTGATATGAATTCATTTTTCTTTGAAATTTGGAGAAAAAGTGGGTCATACTCATTATAAAGCCTAAACTTGACTCCGTTGGGAGCTTTGGAGAAGGTTTTATCAATGGTGTCGTTTTCTTTTAGTAAGCTGTGGTAGCCACGGAAAGCCAGAAATGGTTGAATCTGAATTTTGGTAGGAGAGTGCGCATCCAATAGCGTATATCGAATCATTACCCTATCTCTGTTGGTGTCAAGGATCAGCTCTTTTTGCAAGACTACCCCACCGACTCTGTACGTTAGCTTGGGGATAGGTTCCGAATCAAAATCCTCCAGGTACTTATGACCACGAGGGGAGTAGTTACCGGGGAATTTACTAATGCCAAGGTGAAAGCTTGCTCCATGTTGAATCACTGTCTCGTGAACAGTCGATAACATTACATGGTTCTGAGAATCGATCTGAGGCTGGGGAACAACCAGCAATCCGTGGTACTTACGTGTGTTACATCCAATAATTGAGGTGCTCGTGTAGGTACCGGAACGATTCGTCCGAATAATCTCTCGGTCCAGAGAGTAATTCAGGTTAATTAATTGGGTTTTATCAAAGTGGATATAACTCATAAGTGGCGAATTGTAAAGATTTAAAAATAGAGTTTTGATTTGACAAGAAAAATTTTGCGCAAAAAATAAAAGGTTATGTTTCCATAACCTTCTTAATCTAAAATGATAATTGTCAAGAGTGAATCACTTCTCGTTGGATTTCCTCGAAATTTTTTAGCGATTCCTCAAATTTCACAAAGTAATTGTGGACCAATCGAATATTCACTGGCTTGAGCACAGGGAATTTTGGTGAAGATTTAAACAAAGTAAACATCTGAGTGTGGTTTAGTTTGGAATGGATTTGTCAAATGTTGTGCCAATTCACGCTCCTATAAAAAGCAAAAACCCCTCGATTTGAGGGGTTTGGGTGAAAGACCGGGTTCGAACCGGCGACCTCTGGATCCACAAACCAGCGCTCTAACCAGC
>CAYTXN010000368.1:0-3408 GCA_964441195.1 uncultured Limnohabitans sp. | reverse complement strand
GAAAGGTTCTTCCGGAAATCCCGGAGCGCCATTTTTAAAATCCATCCAAAATCAGGCATGTACGTCCTCCTGTATTTTACCGCCCTTGATATGTATGATTCGCTGCGTTTTTGCCGCTAATTCCAAATCGTGCGTCACGAGTACTAGCGTAGTTCCCTGTTCTTTGTTCAGGTCAAAAATGAGTTTCTCTATCATCTCGCCTGTTTCGGTATCGAGATTTCCAGTTGGTTCATCTGCAAAAAGTATTTTTGGCTCATTGGCAAAAGCTCTTGCAATAGAAACTCGCTGTTGCTCCCCTCCGGAAAGCTGTGTAGGGTAGTGTGTCGAGCGATCTCCCAAACCTACCTTATTGAGAAGTTCTTGTGCTTTTTGACGGGCATCTTTTCGCTTTTTAAGCTCAAGGGGAACCATCACATTTTCCAGAGCAGTCAATGTGGGAAGCAATTGAAAGTTTTGAAAAATGAAACCCACATCTTTATTTCTTACTGAAGCGCGTTGGTCTTCATTCATTTTTTCCAAAGCTTGGCCATTAAGGACCACACTTCCTGTTGATCCTGAATCTAGTCCTGCGCAAAGCCCAAGAAGTGTGGTTTTTCCACTTCCTGAAGGCCCTACAATTGCAAGTGTTTCTCCTGCTTGAATATCAAAATTGACTTCGTCCAAAACTGTGAGCTTTCGACTTCCGCTTTGGTAGGTTTTACTAAGATTTTTAATTGATAAAATGCTCATGAAAAAGCGTTGGGTTAGAGTTGAAGGGTCAAACGTGTTGGATTGTAATTTGTTAACAATCAAATTTTGACACAGGATAGTAAGGTAAAGAAAAGAAAAAACGTTCGACAATTTTTCAGACACTCGACAAACGGGCAGAATTGCACGACCAACGCGGAAAAAGCTATTTTTACGAGAATTCTTGTGGTATCCGGAATTAAGTCGAACCTTTTGCTCAAAAATCCATTATTACCAAAAAAAGATAACATGTCCCTGTCCAAAACTTCACCTTTTTTACTAATCAGTCTTTTTGCTTTGGCTATATTAAGCTCATGTGGAACCTCTACGGACCAAAAGCAATCTGAACTCGCCCAAACGGATTCCATAGCGGTAGAAAATACTCAAAAAACCATTCTCTTCTTTGGGAACAGCCTAACTGCAGGATATGGAATTGATCAGGAAGATGCCTTTGCAGGATTAACCCAAGACCGAATTGATAGCTTAGGATTAGATTATCGAGTAATCAATGGAGGACTTAGTGGTGAAACTACAGCAGGCGGTTTGAGCCGTTTGGATTGGTTTCTTGAGGACGAACCCTACATTTTTATTTTGGAGCTTGGAGGAAATGACGGCTTGAGAGGCATTTTGCCAGCAGAGAGCAAACGAAACTTGATCGGCATCATAGACAAAGTGCGAGCAAAATACCCCGATACCAAAATCATTCTTGCTGGAATGCAGATTCCACCAAATATGGGGCAAGAGTACACAGAGGAATTCAAATCGATCTATCCTGAAGTGGCCGCAGAAAAGAATGTGACTTTGATTCCTTTCCTATTGGAAAATGTAGGCGGCATTCCTGAGCTCAACCTCCCTGACGGAATCCACCCAACAGAAGAAGGTCACAAAATCGTTTTTGAGACGATTTGGCCATATATAGAATCTATGATCGACTAATTTATTGTAAAAAAAGCTAAAGCTTTTTTCATTCCGACTTTGAAAAAGCCTGATTTCTCCTAAGCCACTGAAGTTCATAAAGAGATTGATACTGTCATTTCTCAATTTCTTTGCGCAGCCTTTGCCGTTAAAAAAGTACTCATAATTAGGTTAATGCCTAGGTCAGTATTACCGAATTTGTAAATTCTCAAAAAATCAAATTCAGCTATTCCCTTCCAAATTTTTTACCCTATATTTTCAACTTCATTAAAAATTTTTGAGAATGAGTTTTCAAATCAAACAATCCGCTGAAGCCTACGACGTGATTATTGTGGGTTCCGGAGCAGGTGGAGGCATGGCTTCCAAGATCCTTTCCGAAGCTGGACTTTCTGTAGCAGTCGTGGAAGCTGGAGGTGATTTTGACCCAGCCAAAGAAGAGGACAGAACGCAACTTCGACCACCATGGGAATCTCCAAGAAGAGGTGCAGGAACTAAGATTCGCCCTTTCGGCGACTTTGATCAGGCGATTGGCGGTTGGGATATTGACGGAGAACCCTATACCCGCAAGAATGGAACTCAGTTTGACTGGTTCCGATCAAGAATGGTCGGCGGTCGAACTAATCACTGGGGAAGGATTTCGCTCCGATTTGGTCCCAATGATTTCAAACGAGCAAGTATCGATGGACTTGGGCACGATTGGCCAATCGGATATGATGACGTAAAGCCATACTACGATAAAGTTGATAAGCTTATCGGGGTTTTTGGCTCCAAAGAAGGTATCTACAATGAGCCGGATGGATTTTTTCTCCCTCCTCCCAAACCTAGACTTCACGAACTTTTCATCAAAAAAGGAGCAGATAAAGCCGCTATCCCGATGATCCCAGCTCGATTGTCGATGCTGACTCGGCCTATTAACAATGAGCGGGGCGTTTGCTTCTTCTGTGCTCAATGTAACCGAGCTTGTCAAGTCTATGCAGACTTTTCAGCAGGAACTTGTCTTGTTCATCCAGCGATGAAAAAAGGAAAAGTGGATCTCTATACCCACTCCATGGTCAGAAAAGTGACTACAGATGATACTGGAAAAGCCACAGGCGTTTCTTTTGTCAGCAAAGTGGACATGAAAGAATACAAACTCAATTCCAGAGTGGTCGTGCTTGGAGCTTCATCTTGTGAGACTACACGTATCATGATGAACTCCAAGTCCAAATCTCATCCTAACGGGATCGGAGCAGATTCAGGAGTCTTGGGAAGATATTTACATGATTCAACCGGTGCAAGCCGATCCGGCATCATGCCCGATATGATCGATCGGGAGCGATATAATGAGGATGGAGTTGGTGGAATGCACATGTACACGCCATGGTGGCTGGATAATAAGAAACTGGATTTTGCCCGAGGGTACCACCTCGAATATTGGGGTGGAATGGGTCAGCCTTCCTACGGTGCAGGCGGAGGAATGGACGCCATGAGAAAATACATCAAAGATGAATTCGGGAATCCAAGTCCAAACGGAGGCTATGGCGAAGGACTGAAAAAAGACATTCGGAAAATCTACGGTTCTACGTTTGGAATGTCAGGAAGAGGAGAAAGTGTACCGATGTATGATAACTACTGCGAGATTGATCCAAATGTGGTTGACAAATTCGGCATTCCTGTCCTTCGATTCCATTACAATTGGACCGATCAGGAGATCAAGCAGGCCAAACACATGCAAGATACCTTTGAGGAGATTTTGACCGGTGCAGGTGCAACGCTTTTGGGCGAAAA
>CAYTXN010000367.1:0-3424 GCA_964441195.1 uncultured Limnohabitans sp. | reverse complement strand
TCTGATCGACTAATTCCAAAACGGTCTCGAAATGCTCTTCGTGATACACATAAATAGTCAAAACCGGACCAAAGATTTCTTCGCACATCGTTGTGTACATCGGATCCTGAGTCAGAATGACAGTTGGCTGGATAAAATATCCTTTTGATTTGTCAAAGCTTCCGCCTGCGATGATTTCAACACCTGGTGCTTTCTTCGCATCTTCAATGTACTTGGCGATTTTATCAAATGATTTCTCGTCAATTACAGCATTGATAAAGTTGCTGAAGTCTTCGGTGCCGCCCATTTTCATGGATGCGAGGTCTTC
This sequence comes from uncultured Limnohabitans sp., assembly GCA_964441195.1. Taxonomy (GTDB): domain Bacteria; phylum Bacteroidota; class Bacteroidia; order Cytophagales; family Cyclobacteriaceae; genus Algoriphagus. The sequence goes on along the minus strand of CAYTXN010000367.1, from coordinate 3,117 downwards.
CATCATGTATTTTTTCACATCTTCCCAGAGATTGGAAGGGATGTAAGCACGAGAAGCAGCAGAGCATTTTTGCCCTTGGTATTCGAAGGCTCCACGAACCAATCCCACTGCCACGGCTTTGGCATTTGCTGACTTATGTGCTAAAACAAAGTCTTTTCCGCCCGTCTCCCCGACGATTCTAGGGTAAGATTTGAACTTGGTGATATTCGCTCCGATCGTCTTCCAGATGTGCTGGAAAACTCCAGTTGAGCCAGTGAAGTGAATTCCCGCGAAGTCTGGATGCTGGAAAATAATGTCACCCGCAGTCGGGCCATCGACATAGATCAAGTTAATTACACCGTCTGGTACTCCTGCTTCTTTGAATACTTGCATCAGGACATTCGCAGAATAGATTTGCGTGTAGGCTGGTTTCCAGACGACGGTGTTTCCCATCATGGCAGCAGATGTCGGTAGATTTCCGGCGATAGCCGTAAAGTTGAATGGAGTCAAGGCAAATACAAAACCCTCCAAAGGGCGCTGCTCCAGACGATTCCAAACGCCATTCCCGGAAACTGGAGGCTGCTGTGCGTAAATTTCGCACATGTATTTCACATTGAATCTAAGGAAATCGATGAACTCACAGGCTGCATCAATCTCGGCCTGCATGGCGTTTTTGGATTGACCAAGCATCGTAGCTGCGTTAATTTTGGCCCGATATGGTCCAGCCAATAAATCTGCTGCTTTCAGAAAAATAGCTGCACGTTGCTCCCAAGCCAGGTTTTCCCAAGCTTCTTTTGCTCCCATGGCCGCATTGATTGCCTGATGTACATGCGATTCATCTCCTTCATGAAAATGACCTAAAATATGCTTGTGATCATGAGGAGGAGACATCGGGTGGGTGTTTCCAGTTCTCACTTCTTCGCTACCGATGTACATCGGTACATCAACTTGCTGAGATCTTGCATCAGTGAGGGCTTTTTGAAGTTCTTTTCGTTCCGGACTACCAGGTGCGTAGGCTTTTACCGGTTCGTTGACAGGAGTGGGTACATTGAAAAATCCTTTTAACATAATATCTGGAGTTTATTTTTCTGTGATGGCAAAGATAAAGGTTGTATTGAAAGGCAGGGGGGTTGGATTACAAAAGGTCTTCCAATTCTTTAAGATGTTTGATCGTATAGGTTGGCTTTAATTCGATAGTTTTTCCTTCAGGATTGAAATAAACTTGATCAATAGACGCGTTTTGAGCCCCGAGAATATCAGAATTAGGATTGTCACCAATCATCAGGCAATGCTCGGGCCTGGTAGCCAATTGATCCATGGCGTGATAGAAAATTCGAGGATCAGGCTTTTTGTGTCCGGTTGTCTCCGAAGTCACGATTAGCTCAAAGAATCCATTTAAACCGGAAGAATTCATCTTTTTGGCTTGCGATTCATTGAAGCCATTGGTGATTACATGGACTCGATATTTTTCCTTGAGGTAAGTCAGGATTTCTTTTGAATAGGGGAAAACGTGAGGTTTGGAAGAGGTTCGATGCATAAAATCTTCCTCGAATTCAGCAGGAATCGCCAGTGCATTTCCTCCTGCATGAGTAAAAATCCTTGGGAAGCGCTCTTTTCTCAGGTCGTGTTTGTTGATTTTTCCCACGTTGTACCAATCCCAAAGTTGGAAGTTGATCGCATGGAATGCTTCGAAGAATTTCTCGAAAGTCGGGATTCCCAGATCCTGCAAACCATAGATTTGGTATAATTCAGAAAGGGATTCGGCGACATTTCGATCATAATCCCAAAGTGTATGATCGAGATCGAAGAATAAATGTTGGTATGTTTTCAATTGAAATTCAGCGTCTATATTGATTGTTTTGAATTTTGTTGATCGCCAGTTCCCGGTTGGATTTCAGGATTTCGAAGGTTTCCTGATCGCGGATGAGACTGGGATCTTTTTGAATAAACTTGAAAATCTGCTGAATGATTTCAATGTACTCCTCTAAAATGTAGTAGAACATCCACTGATCGACTCGGCGGCTACCCAACAAACCTGCGTTTTTTAAGTATATAAGATGGCGGCTTGTTTTTGTTTGAGTGAAATCAAGAATATGCTCCAAATCTGAGATACTCAATTCCTTGTTCAGCAGTAGTAAATGGATAATTCGTACGCGAGGTTCTTCGGAAAGTGCCTTAAAAATTCGCAATCCATAGTTTAAACTGATATTTTTGAGTCTCATTAGTAAGTTTTAACTTATAAATCTGTTCGGAAATAAAATTTCAGCCGAAATTAGATTAAAATCGCAAAAGCTTTTGGGCTCTCAATAGATTCAAAATTCGTGAAAATAACTCAACTTCTTCCTTTCGTTCTGATTTTTGCTTTGGGAATTCTTCTCAATCCGAATCGAGCTTTTGCCCAAGATCAGCAAGAGAAAAAAGTTATCCAACTTTCAGGTATCATCTTAAATGCCGATAGTACGGATGCAGTTCCAGGCGTGAATATCTATGTGCCTAAAAAAGGCAGAGGAACTTCCAGTGGTCGTTTTGGATATTTCTCCATGCCAGTATTAGAAGGGGATAGCGTGGTCTTCACATTTATTGGTTTGAAAAAACAATCATTCAAAGTGCCAGATAAGGTGGATAATGATCGGATTAGTTTGATTTTGACCATGCAGATTGATGAAATCGCATTGGCTGAAATAGAGGTAATGCCTTATCCAACCGAAGAAGAATTCAAAAAAGCAGTCATTGCCATGAACGTGGTCGACCCGATGTCTATCAGTCGATCTAATATGAGTCCTGAAATGTTACTTCGATGGGCGGAGTCTATGCCTGCGTCTGGAGGGGAGAATTATCGGTACTTCCAGCAGGGCCAAATGCTCCAAAATCAAGACCTCTATGGCCCTAGACCACTTCGGATCCTTGATCCTTTTGCTTGGTCACAGTTTATCCGATCGATCAAACGAGGTGATTTGAAGAATAACAACTAGACAAAAAAAATCAGCAATCTTCGATTTCACTTTCCTTCTGAACCCGATTACTTTTGAAATCCTTAATTAAAAGGAAATAATACTCGATAAAGATTTGGTCAAATTTATTAAAAACAATATCTTTGTGCCTCATTTCGAAAAGGCATTAGAAAACTAGCAATACAAT
>CAYTXN010000366.1:0-3425 GCA_964441195.1 uncultured Limnohabitans sp. | reverse complement strand
TGAGCCAAAGCCATGCCTGTTCAAAAAGGCTAGAGCATGCGAAAAAAGCCTGTTTGAAAGCATTGACCGAATTTTCAACGGACAATATTGTTCGATTTTGGGAAATAAGTAAAGTAGAAGTAATCCAAAGAAAAGCTTGAGTTCTCCATCATTAGTTCAACAAACTCCTCCTTTGACTTTTTTATAATTAGGCCCTCTTAAGATAATCCACAGGAAAAACCAGGCTTCAAAATCTTTCCTTTCAACACTACGTTCCCTATCTTGTAGATGATTCGAAAAAGATACTATGTCAGAAACACTTAAAGATTCGGTCCATCAGCTAATAGAGGAAATTGACAATAAACAACTGTTGGAGACCCTTCGGGATTTCCTTTTACTGAGAAAAGAAACTCAGCCTGGAAAACTTTGGGAAGAATTGCCAGAAGATAAAAAACAGGATATTCTCTTGGCTTTGGAAGAGTCGACCGATGAGTCAACTTTGATTTCAAGAGAAGATTTTTTAAAACGAAAAAAATGAAAATCCTCGTCAGCAAACGAGCAAATCAAGATTTTTTAAGGATTTTAAAATATCTGGAATACAATTGGGGTTTAGGATCAGTTGAAAAATTCAAATCTACAACCAATGACTTTTTGGATATTTTGGAAAGCTTCCCTGAAATTGGGGCTATGGAATTACCTGAGAAAGATATTCGTGGATTTCAGCTTACACGCCAAACCAGAGTTTTTTACACCATCAAGTCAACTCATATTCTGATCTTGGCTTTTTTTGATGTTAGGCAAAATCCTAAGAATAAGAACCTTTAGACTTCTCATGAATATTTTCAGTTTTTTTTTAAGCGGCCTTATCTCAATTAAGTTATACGATTTTCGATTTACTTAATTTAAAAGATTAAAATAAAAACCCATCCCAACTCTCCTTTTCTTAGAGCTTTCAAAAAATAGGTCAACGAAGTCATTGAAATAAATTCAACATAGGATTTGGCGATAAAAATCGAAATCATCACTTTGACATCATGGACTATCAGAACTTAATCGAAGAAGTTTACAATGAGGTAAAATCTGCCAATCCCCGTGGAAAGGTTGCTGATTATATCCCTGAACTGGCTAGCGTGGATGGAGATAAATTTGGAATTGCACTGGTGGATTTGGAAGGAAAAATATTTGGTGCGGGAGATTTTGAGGAACCGTTTTCCATCCAAAGTATTTCCAAAGTGCATACCCTCACGATGGTAGCTCGCATTTTTGAAAGCAAACTCTGGTCACGAGTAAACGTGGAGCCAAGCGGTAACTCATTCAATTCCATTGCCCAATTGGAATTTGAAAAAGGCATCCCAAGAAATCCATTAATCAATGCCGGGGCTTTGGTAATTACTGACGCACTGACATCTAAGTTTGACGACCCTATTGCAGAAATCAGTAAGTTTATCAACGAACTAGCGGGAAAAGAGTGTATCAAAATCAACCAAGAGGTGATGGATTCTGAACTCAAGCATTCGGAAAGGAATATTGCGCTTGGATATTTTTTAAAAGCCTATGAAAATTTCGACAACAAGGTAGAAGATGTGGTGAAAACCTATGTTGCCCATTGTGCTATGGAAATGTCCTGTGTAGACTTGGCAAGGTCATTTTCTTTTTTGGCAAATGATGGCTATTCCATCTATGCCAAGCGAGAAATAGTTTCGGAAAGCTACGCAAGGCGAATCAATGCAATAATGCTGACCTGTGGATTTTATGATGAAGCCGGAGAATTTGCATATCGGGTTGGTCTTCCCGGAAAAAGTGGTGTTGGAGGAGGAGTAGCTGCGGTCATGCCCCACAAATTCAGCATTGCAGTCTGGAGCCCCGAACTCAATGAAAAAGGGAATTCAGTTAAATCGATTATGGCTTTGGAGCTGTTGACGAATAAGTTAAAGTTTTCTTTGTTTTAAGGGAGAAAGAAGAATTGCTAAAAATCCAACACCGCTCCCATCTTTTCTCTTACCTCCAATGACTTTACCGAACTGAGTTTACCTAGTTTTTCCAGAAACCTTCGATTATCCAAAGCCAGAATTTGATCGACTAAAACTTCGGATTCCTGCTCTAAACCTGTACCTGAAGCGTCAATTCGAACACGAAGGATATTTTCAGTATTGGAAAGTTGAGAGGTAATGGGACAAATCAAGGTGGAAGGATGATTCAGCTGATTGAGCAAATTGGTCTGGATCACTACCGCAGGGCGGATTTTTCTTGGCTCAGTACCTCGAGCGGGATTAAGGTTAACCAGCCAAATGTCAAATTGCTCCTTCATTTATCAAACGATCAAATTCAGCATTCACTTCCATAGATGAATCTCGAACAATTAACGAAGCTTTTGCAAACGCCTTTGCCAGCTTTTTCCGCTTATGATAGCGATTATAAAATTCAACTGCTTCATTGATATAACGATTTCTTGGAATCCCTTTTTCTTTAAGGATATCCTCTGTTTCCTCAAAAACAGCATCATTCAGTTTTAAAGAAAGTATCTTCATTTTTCCGGGTAGTAATACTAAAGGTGTATTTACTTTTTCTTTGATAGGAAAGTTCCAGTCATTCACCATGAAAATTTAATTCATATCTTCTTAGAAAATATCACTTGGCCATTCTCACCATAAAACCTACTTTTAATCCTAACCTAGACCCATTAACCTATGAAAAAACTTTTCCTTTTTACTCTTCTAATTTGCCTTGGTGCATTCTCCGCTTTCGCTCAAAAAGGCACCAAAGAACGCATCAAGCTGCACAGCACCGCCCTTGAGGGCAATCTGATCGGAGATCCGGCTGACCGCGATGTAACCGTTTACCTTCCTCCCTCCTATCAATCCAAACCGGACAGTCGCTATCCAGTCTTATATATGCTTCATGGCTTTACTGACACGGATTCTCAGTGGTTTGGCTGGGAAGATCACTGGATTAATCTGCAGGATGTCATCGAGCAATCCATAGCTGAGAATCTTTCCAAGGAAATGATCGTCGTCATGCCCAATGCCTACAATCGCTTTAAAGGAAGTATGTACGCCAGTTCTGCAACCATTGGCGATTGGGAGACTTTCGTCGCAAAAGAACTGGTGAGTCATATCGATGCCAACTATCGGACTTTGGCGAAACAGGAAAGTCGCGGTCTCGCCGGACACTCCATGGGGGGATACGGAACCATGCGATTAGGCATGAAGTACCCGGATGTTTTTTCCTCAATCTATGCACTAAGTCCCTGCTGCATGGATGGTGGAGCAACGACCAACACAGAATTGATAACCAAATTGGAGGGCTTTACAGCAGACCAAATCGATGGTGCATCCTTCTTTGAAATTGCCACCTTGGCGACTTCAGCAGCTTTTGCACCAAATCCACAAAACCCTCCTTTCTACCTCGATCTTCCGGCAAAAAATGGTGAACCACGTCAGGAAGTC
>CAYTXN010000365.1:0-3434 GCA_964441195.1 uncultured Limnohabitans sp. | reverse complement strand
ATACTTTCGATTTTCATGGTAAAGTGATTTGATTTTAGCTTTCTCTTTTCTATTTTTACCATGAAATACGTAAATTCTACTTTCGATTTTCATGGTAAAAGACCGAAACATTCTACCTCTTTTGCAGGAATATCTCTCGATTTTCCCTGCTGTCGGCCTATTGGGTCCACGGCAAGTGGGAAAAACGACCTTGGTCAAAAACCTGAAACTGGAAAAAGACAGCTTATATCTCGACCTGGAAAAAGCCTCTGATAGGGCCAAATTGGTCGATCCGGAGCTTTTCCTGAAAGACCATGCTGATAAGACTGTAATTCTGGATGAAATCCAACTCATGCCTGAGCTTTTTGCTGAGCTTCGAAGTTTGATCGATGAGCAGCGTGAACCTGGTCGATTTATTCTTTTGGGTTCAGCTTCTCCTGATCTAATCCGCAAAAGTGCTGATTCCCTTGCTGGACGAATTGGTTATCTCGAATTGACGCCGTTTTACCTAGGCGAGATAGATTCGAACGAACTCCAAAAACTCTGGATTCGGGGTGGATTTCCTTTGTCTTTTCTAGCTAAAAGTGAGCGTGAATCTCAGCTTTGGAGACAAAACTTCATCAAGACCTATCTGGAGCGGGATCTTGCACAAATTGGACTCAGCACCGATCCTCGGCTGGTGGAGCGCTTTTGGATGATGTTGGCAAATGCGCAGGGAGGAATCTGGAATGCGGAAAGTTTTGCTAAAGCACTTGGAATCACCCGCCCGACGGTCAACCGATATCTGGAGTTTTTGGAAGGGTCATTTATGGTTCGGGTCTTGGCTCCTTTTCACCAAAACATAAAAAAGCGACTGGTCAAATCGCCGAAGGTTTTTATCCGAGACACTGGTTTGCTTCATGCCCTAACGGGAATTGAAAGCATGGATGCGCTGGCTAATCTGTTACTGATTGGACCGAGTTGGGAAGGCTTTGTGATCGAGCAGATTATAGCCACGCTTCGGGAGGAGTATGAGTACTATTTCTACCGAACCCATCAGGGAGCGGAATGCGATTTGCTTTTGGTGAAAAATGGAGTGGTAAAAACGGCTATCGAGATCAAAAACACCCTTTCGCCCAAACTCAGCAAAGGCATGCAAATCAGTATGGAAGATACTGGAGCTGAAAAAGGCGTGATCATTTGCAGGATTGAAGGAGGCTATCCACTTTCTGAAAAAGTAAGGGCGATGGGATTGAAGGAATTTTTGGGAGGGTTTTAGGCCACAAACCTACCTTCGGTAGGCAGGGCGCGAACATGGTAAGTTCCTAGAAAAAGTAAAGGCACAAAATCCTTAGAGACTTTGTGCCTTTGTAGCTAAGTGGGATCTAAGGGATTCGAACCCATGACCTCTGCTCTGTCAAAGCAGCGCTCTAAACCAACTGAGCTAAGATCCCGATTTGTGCCTGCGAATATAGATAACTGGCCAAGGGTTCGCAACCCCTTGGAGGGTTTAACTTAAACAAAACTCTCCTTCAAGTACATTCCCGTAAAGTTCTCCTTCTCCATTGCCAAGTCCTCAGGAGTTCCGGCAAAAGTCAAATGTCCACCCTTATTTCCTCCTTCAGGACCTAAGTCAATCACCCAATCGGCGGATTTGACCACTTCGGTGTTATGCTCGATGATGATCACGGAGTGACCTTGATCAATCAATGCATTGATACTGTGAAGTAATTTGCTGATGTCATGGAAATGAAGTCCTGTTGTAGGTTCGTCAAAGATAAACAGGATATGATCTCCGGTTTTGGTGCCGCCTTTTCCTAGGAATGAGGCCAATTTCACCCGTTGAGCCTCTCCACCGGAGAGCGTATTAGAACTTTGGCCCATACCAATATAGCCCAAACCCACTTCCTGCAGCGGTTGAAGTTTATTGATGATCTGAGTTTTGCCTTTGAAAAACTCCAAAGCCTCGTCGATTGTCATTCCGAGCACTTCGGAAATATCCTTGTCCTTATATTTGACTTCAAGTATTTCATTTTTGAAGCGTTTGCCTTTGCAGGATTCGCAAGTCAGGTGGATGTCTGCCATGAATTGCATTTCCACCGTGATCGTACCTTCTCCAGAGCAAGCTTCGCAGCGTCCACCATCTACATTGAAGGAGAAAAAAGCAGGTTTGTAGCCTCGCTGCTTGGAAAGTGGCTGCTCAGAAAACAGGTTTCGTATGGCATCATAAGCTTTGACATAAGTCACAGGATTGGAGCGGGAGGACTTGCCTATTGGATCCTGATCCACAAATTCCACTTGGGTTATTTGCTTGAAGTCACCTTCGATTTTATCGTATTTTCCACTTTCATCAATTACGGTTCCGAGTATTTTACCCAATGCAGGATAAAGCACCTTTTTGATCAAAGTAGACTTTCCCGAACCTGAAACTCCAGTCACGCAAGTGAGCGTATTGAGCGGGAATTGGACGGTCAGGTTTTTAAGGTTGTTTTCTCTGGCACCTTTGACGATGATAGAGTCCTTCCATTTTCTGTTTCCAGTTTTGTTGAAAATCTTCTCCTCGCCACGCAGGTATTTCGCAGTATAAGTCGTCCCGGAAGTGATCAAATCTTCGATTTTTCCTTGGAAAAGCAATTCTCCACCTTTCACTCCTGCATCCGGACCGATGTCAATGATCTGATCTGAAGCCTTCATCACCTTATCCTCATGCTCCACCACAATCACGGTATTCCCAAGATCCCGAAGTTCTTTAAGTACTCCGATCAGTCGATCTGTATCTCGCGGGTGCAATCCGATGCTGGGTTCGTCAAGAATATACATGGAGCCGACAAGCGCAGAACCCAGCGAAGTTGCCAGTTTGATCCGCTGAAATTCACCGCCCGAAAGCGAAGAAGTCAGTCTGTTAAGCGTCAAATATCCCAAACCCACCTGATCCATGAATTCCAGACGACTAACGATCTCCTTGAGAAGTCGATTGGCAATTTTTGATTCATGTGCTGGTAATTCAAGCTTCTGAAAGAAAACCAAAGCATCTTCAATTGGCATCAAGACGATGTCTGTGATTGATTTTCCTTCAACTTTTACATAGGAAGCGTCTTTGCGAAGCTTGGTTCCCCGACAATCCGGACAAGTCGTCCTTCCACGGAATCGGGAAAGCATTACGCGATACTGGATTTTGTAAGTTTTGGTTTCCAGATCTTCGAAAAATGCATTCAGACCTTGGAAGTACTTATTTCCAGTCCAAAGCAACTCCTGCTCTTTCTCGGTCAATTCACCGTAAGATCGATGAATCGGAAAGTCGAATTCGATGCCTTTTTTCAGTAATGGTTCCAACCACTGTCTGCTGGATTCTCCACGCCAAGGAGCGATTGCACCTTCATAAACCGACATTTCCTTATCCGGTATGACCAAGTCTCGGTCAATTCCCAAGACATTTCCAAAACCTTCGCAGCGTTTGCAGGCTCCATAAGGATTAT
>CAYTXN010000364.1:0-3440 GCA_964441195.1 uncultured Limnohabitans sp. | reverse complement strand
ACAGAAATCCTTCCCGTTAGGAAGTATGGCGCTCTATGTTGCCCGGACTTTCCTCTTCCCCTCAAATAAGGAGCAGCGACAAGTCGACTTGCACGCTGCAAAGAACGTGAATTTCCGGCACATGGATGTCAATACAATTGGGCTGGTTTTCGAACACGATTTTTTTTCTAAATTCTTTGAATTCTTATTTGGAATAAGTCTAGATAAAAAATACTTTTGTCTTATTAATATTAAATCTAAATAAAGACGATGTTGATTACAGCTCTACTTTCTGGATTACTGACGTTGTCAGGTCCAATACTTGGAGACAAGCCCACCCAACCATTAACAAGTATTTCTGATAATATTTTATCTGTTGAGGGCATGGTTAAGACTCCCTTAGGTGAACCGGTGTCCTATGCCAATGTGCAAGTAAAAGGGACAGTAAAAGGTTCTTTTACAGATTTTGAAGGTAAGTTTCAGCTTTTCAATTTAGAGGATGGGACTTATGATTTGTTGATTTCGGCAGTTGGATTTAAGTCTATAAGCCAAACAGTTTCGGTTGAACAAGGGGAGTTAATCAAACTTGAAATCACATTTGAGGAAACTGGAGTGGAGATGCCTCAGTTTTCTCTCATTGCAAATCGTGATCGAATTTTCTCGAAGGTTCCAGGATCCGTGACTTTTTTGGATAAAAGCGAAATCAAGTCCTTGAGGCCGATCTCTGGTAATGAAGTCTTGAGAAGAATGCCGGGAGTTCACGTCGTGGACGAGGAAGGAGTAGGCATGCGTGTCAATATTGGCATCAGGGGCTTGGATCCGGATCGAAGCAGGTCTGTTTTGGTGCTGGAGGATGGAGTTCCTGTCGCCCTAGCACCTTATGGGGAGCCCGAACTTTATTATTCTCCTGCCATAGATCGCATGGCTGGAATAGAAGTGTTAAAAGGTTCTGGCCAAATTCTCTATGGTCCTCAGACCATTGGTGGTGTGGTCAATTACATCACTCCTAATCCACCACAGGAGGAGGAAGGTTCTGTGAGGATTCAGGGGGGACAAGGTGGTTTCTATTCCGGCTTGATCAATTATGGAAATACCTTTGGAAATACTGGATTACAAGTAAACCTCCTTCGAAAAGGAGCCCAAAATCTAGGTCCGACTGAGTTTAATATCACAGATTTCAATACTAAATTTCTCTTTTCACTAAACGAGAAATCTGAATTGGGATTGAAACTAGGGGTTTACAATGAACTTTCTAATTCGACTTACATTGGCATTAATCAAGTCATGTACGACAAGGGAGGCCAAGATTTTGAGCGATTAGCACCTGATGATCGCTTGGACGTAAGCAGATATTCTGCAAGTCTAACGCATTTATACCGCTTCAGTCCTAATGTGAAGCTGCGTACCATCGCTTTTGGCTATACCACAACTCGGAACTGGTCACGACAGGACTTCTCGATCAATCAGACTAATACTCCTCCGGCAAATTGGACTGGAGTCGTTTGGGGGGATCAAAGTATTCCTGGAGGCGCTATTTTTATGCGGAACTCCACAGGAAATAGAGATCGTCAATTTCGAGTTGGAGGCATTGAGCCAAGGTTGGAAATCACTCACCAGCTTTTCCAAAGAAAAAATGACTTGGTCACCGGAGTCCGATATCTCGAGGAGGTAGCTTTTGAGCAACGCGTGAATGGTACTAAAGCTGGTGTAAGAAGTGGGAACTTGGTGGAAGATGAACAGCGAAGTGGTCGTGCTTTCAGTGCTTATGTCCAAAATACCACTGAAATTTCCTCCTCATTCTCAGTTAATGCAGGTTTGAGATGGGAGAATTTTGATTACGAACGGGATATTTTCAGAAGGAATTTTTCCGGAAAAGGGATAAGAGACACCGTGCTGATTGCTTCCAATCAAGTATCGGAGGTGATTCCGGGAATTGGTTTTAATTACAAGCCATTTGCCACGCTCAACATATTTGGTGGAATGCATAAGGGTTTTGCTCCGCCACGGACCAAAGATGCGATTACATCAACCGGTGATGCCTTGGATTTGGAAGCAGAGAAAAGCTGGAATTATGAACTTGGCCTAAGATCGGCCCCTACTCCTTGGATGTTTTTGGAAGCAACTGCATTTTTGATGGATTTCAGCAATCAAATTATTCCAGTGTCCGAGTCTTCGGGTGGAGTAGGATTTGGAGTGGTCAATGCAGGAGCAACTCGGCATCAAGGATTGGAGGGCTCAGTCAATTTTGATTTGTCTCACTTATTGAATTCCAAAAAATGGAATATCCTCTACGATGTGAATGTCACGTATGTCAATGCTTTTTATGACGCAGACCGGTTTGTAAATGATGTCAATATTAAAGGATTCCGTACTCCTTATGCTCCGGAGTGGCTCATTAACTCATCGCTAGGTATAGAATCAAACTCGGGTTTTGCAGCAAAACTTACGGCAAATTATGTAGGAGCTCAATTTGGAGATGAATTGAATACCATAACGCCGTCCGTTGATGGATTGATTGGAGAGATTCCTTCCTACTTCCTTTTGGATGCAGTCTTGAGTTATAAAATTTCCCCTTGGAATGCAGCGTTCAATCTCAGTATGAAAAACTTGACTGATGAACGATATATCTCTACTCGACGACCTCAGGGGATCAGAGTTGGACTTCCAAGATTTATTACGGCTGGCTTTGAAATAAATTTTTGATTTTTTTTCAAAACTGAAAAACAATCTAAACGCCGGACAGTTCTATAATTATTAAAAGCTTTAAATAGCTTTTCTTCATAGTGCTGGGTTGAGCCGCTCCGAAAGGAGCGGTTCTTTTTTTATTCCATTTGAGTTATATTTTTCCATGGAAAAATTAACCTAAAAGAAATTCAAGCGATTATTCGGGCAATAAATTGGTATCCGCCCCATCTATCTTCCGGTATCAAAGTCATCGAGCATGCAGAAGTGTTATCAAGTTTCAAAATAAGACTGAAGCTCAGGTAGAGTACCTAGTTTGGGATAAGCATGCGCGTATTGATTTTGTTAAGTAGGGGGACAGTTTTTGCAAAATTCAAACGCACTCAGGAACAAATCACTGATGTAAAAAGAATAGTGGACGAAAAAAGGAAGCATGTTTTTTAGTTTCGCTGTGAGGTGAAAAATCGTGACGGCCAACTGATTGCCAAGCTTTCATAGGGAATTTTTGTAAAAAAGAAAGACTGGAATTCCGCTGCAAAATGAAGCTTTACAGAGAAAGAATTACTTTTACAGAAAAATAGTCTTTATGATTTTAGTTGGAAATGCAGTTTTGTCCGATGATATCAAGGAAAACTTTTTTGTATGTGATTTGGATGCCTGCAAAGGAGCTTGCTGTGTAGAGGGTGACGCAGGTGCCCCGCTTGAAGATGAGGAGACCCAAATCCTGGAAGATATCTACCCAATCGTCAAAGATTACATCACTGAGGAAGGGCGACAAG
>CAYTXN010000363.1:1668-3440 GCA_964441195.1 uncultured Limnohabitans sp. | reverse complement strand
TCCTGAATGACCGTGGCTTTCAGTTTCATTTCTTGCTTGATGCTATCTTGAGCGGCCTGAAATTCTGCCGTGGCCTTTTCCTGTAGATTTTCTTTTTCCGAATCAAATCTGGACTTCAGCGCATTGGTCAGCAAATTCTCAATGCTATTTCCTCCGGCGAGACTGATTTTAGGTTGGTTATAAGTGCCTCCCAGATTGATAGCTACCGGAATCATCGTTGATTCAGAAGTTTCCGTACCGGAAATGGTTGCTAAAATGGAATTGGCCTGAGCACCGAATTTTCCAGCCGGAACTTGCATGTTGAGCAAGTAGTTAATCGAGCCATCAAATCCCGCACTGCCCTGAATATTAGTTTGATAATCCCATAATCTCAAATCAAAAGGTTTCACTTCCATTCTTCCATCTTGGATTACAATCGGAATGTTGAGGTTTTTCAATGCCAGCGTATTGACATCCTTGAGTCGGGTTAAGTTAGTAATCGTTTCAAGGATTTTGCTGTCTTTCAGTGCTGCCTCAGCGATTCTCAGAATTCCCTGCACATCAATCGAAGAAAGGACAGGCATCATATTTTGACCTAACAAACCGGAGAAACTGATATTAGTATTGACTTTTCCGGTGATATCACTCGCAATAGGGGCAAAGGCTTTTATTGTTGCAAAGCTTTCGAAAGCTTTTGCAATACTCATTTCGGAAATATCCAGATTGAAGTTAAAAACCGGAGCGGCCAGATTTCGGGGATCATAATTCCCATTCAACTTGATCCGTCCATCCAGCGTTTTCATTCCAGTATCGGTAAACTGAAGCACGCCATTTCTCAAGGTCATATTTCCTGTAACTTCTTTCAGATTTAGGTTTTCGTAGATCACCTCATCCGCTACCATGCTCATGGTGAAATCGATGTTTTCCGGCAAAGGAAAGACTTCCAGTTCACTGCTACTGCTGCTGTCCTCGGCACTTGCGCTCATCCATTCGTTGGTGTCAAAACTTGCACTTTTCAAACTCAAATTCCCCTTCAATACACCAGTATCGGAGAGCAAATAGTCCATGTAATTTGAGAGGAATCCAGTCGCCTCAAGGGGACTTTTTCCCAGCTGGGACTTGAATTGCGTCAGATTGGCTCGCTGTGGATTGAAATCCGCATGAGATTCAATGATCCGAATACCTTGAGGATAGTCGGTCGATTCATAATAGAGATCGCGGACATCCATGGTTCCGGAAGCTTGCAGTCGATCATAGCGTTTGGCCTCCACATCGGCGTACGAACCCGAGGTCTTAAGGTCAGTTTTAATTAAACCTTCCAACTTGGTCTCTGCGATTGGGAAAATGGCTGTAAGTTTCTTCAAATCGAGCCCACCACTTACTGCGCCATTCCAATTGAGTGCTTCAAAATCACTGATTTTAAGGTTTCCTTCGATTTGTTCGCCTTCCAAGTCAAATCCAAAGCTGCTGATGTCCACCAGAAAATCCTTCATTGTACCTGTCTGATTGAGGATCGACGCTTTGGCATGAAGCTGCTCCAAAGGAACCGGATAATCGGTATTTTGGATAAATCCGTCTTCCAGATTCATTCTGATATCCATGCTTGGGAGGACTTTCATCGTTGAGTCATACCGACCTTTTGCACTGGCGTTGAAGTCTAGGATTCCTGCCAATTGAGTCTTTTCAATCGGAAAAACAGAGGTCAATTCTTTCAGATTCAGACGCCCGTTCAATTTCCCCTCCATGTCATAATCTCGAAGATTTGCCAACTTGAAATCCCCTGAAAGTGGATT
>CAYTXN010000363.1:0-1568 GCA_964441195.1 uncultured Limnohabitans sp. | reverse complement strand
GAGGAGAAGCTTTCGGTATATATTCCCGGAACCAGCGAAAGAAGGTTCTTAAAATCAGCCTCCTCGCTTCCAAAAGTAAGATCAAGAGCGATTCCATCCTCCGGAAGACCTATAGATCCACTCAAGTCAAAGAGGAAATCATTGAGCGCAAATTGACCATCTGCCAAAGTAAACTTCATCTGCTCCATATCTACTTGGAGCAAGGTTTCGCCTTTAAATTTTTTATCTGTCAGGTAGTGGACTCCCTCGTAGTTTAGATCCGCTATTGTTGCCGTGGCTTGAAGCGGCAAATCATACACATCCAGGGTAAATTCTCCGCTGCCTTTTGCCTCGATATCGGCTAAAGCCATCACAAAATTAAGTGATCGGTCGTCATAGATCAGGTTCACATTGTTGATCTCAATCAAGTCAATGCCGAGTTTGAAATTGCTTTCTGTTTCAGATGCCGATTCGGGAGTTTCCTTGGTGATGTCGTAGTTGGCTCGACCATCTTCCAGGACTTTGATATAAAGGTCACCACCATTGAGGTGAAGGCCAGTCAGCGTGGGGTAATCGTCAAAAAGTACGGATTTGAGGTTGAAATCCAGGGCCAATTCTTCGGCATGAACCAAGGTATCACTTTCAAAAGGTTCCAGCCCAACAATGCCAAAATCACCGAGTCCGGCACTGACAGACGGAAAACTCCGAAATAAACTCAGGGAAACCTGATCCGGGTCGTAGTAGATTTTGGCATTCAATGCCTGATCCAGCTCTTGATTGATTCTGGCGATGATTTTGTCTTTGAAAAGAAAGGGTATGGCTACCGCCGCAGCAACCAAAAAAACCAAAATTCCCAAAAATATAAGAATGAACTTCTTCATAAATGAATTCCAATTGTTGACTTAAATAACGGGCGAAGGTTGGAAATAATTCAATCAAACCATAAGGTGGCGGTTCCTTTTAGCTTTGATTCGGAGGATTTTAAGGAAAATTTGGAATTGGAATGGCTTAGAAATTTCTGGAGTTGGTTCAAGTCTCCTGACTTGGAGCCATTCTAATTTTCTATTTGCCCGACATATCCCCCTCCTCCTCTGGGCGTAGACTATTGTCTTTTAGGGTTAAGGTTCCAATGACGCTAGGTGTAGATACTATCAACAACTCCATATTTTTCGGTATTTGTAATTCCATTTCTCGACACAGATTTAAGACAATTTATTGGGCTAAAGCCCGAAAATCTCTTGTCTAATTTCTATTCCTCCTGCTGAAACAGGAGGCAATTAATTGGTGATCCCGAAGAAGTTCATCGTGCTATCAATAGGAATGGTGCTTTAGCCCATTCCTTCTGGATATTCCTAATTCATCGTGGCTTTAGCCAAATCTTTCTGGCCAAAACAAATCGTCCATGCCTACGGCATTTTCAAAATCTATTCAATCCTTAAATCCAGCCAATGAATTGGCTGGCTAGCTAATCGGTCATGCCTACGGCATTTATCTGTACAAGTATTATATGACAAAGCATAATTTTTTTTAATCTCCCCTGCAAGCTGCCTCCTCGCTATCCCGATAGAAATCGGGAGTCCTCAGGACAT
>CAYTXN010000362.1:727-3458 GCA_964441195.1 uncultured Limnohabitans sp. | reverse complement strand
ATGATAAGGGCTTCGAGCACAACATCCAGTTTGCCGCAGAAAACGACTGGATCGCGGATATAAGCAGTTTTTATAGCCAAAAATCAAGTCAGCTTCATATAGAAGCTTTGGAAGCTTCTGAAGTTTTCCGGATCAGCCGCCAGGATTTGACGGGGCTTTTTTTGTCTGTTCCCAGACTCAACCGGATTTTTAAAGTGATGATTGAACAGAAGTACATTGAGCTTCAGAATCGAGTGTTACAAAATTTCAGTTCAACGGCAGAACTACGCTATTTGGCTTTTTTGGAACAATACCCCCATCTCAAAAACCGCCTGCCCAATACTCAAATCGCCTCCTACTTAGGAATCACACCGGAGTTTCTGAGCAAAATCCGAAAGGACCTTCGGGATAGTTAGGCATTTCTTAAGGTAGATTAAGGGTATTTGAGGATGGATCATCTCAACTTTGCACTCGCAATCTTTGCTAATCCATCCTATGAAAATTATTCTTTCTATTCTTGGCCTCCTTCTCTTGAGTCCACTGGCACTAGCCCAAACGCTTAAACTCAAAAACCAGGAGTTTGAACTGCACAATGTCACTGGCGAAGTGGTCAAGTTTCAAGGCAAGAAAGCACTGAAAATCGAACGTGACCTGATTGCCCTACCCTTTGATTCCACAAGGATAGAAGCTACCGTGGACGAACCTCACTATGCCAGATTGCTGGGCTTGGAGGATTTTGAAAACGGAACCATCGAAGTGAAGCTATACAGCCAATTGCAGGATCCTGCGCCTTATTCAGGTATAGCAGGATTTATTGGCCTTTACTTTAGAATACAGGAAGATGATTCTGCCTTTGAGAGTATTTATGTCCGGCCCAAAGTAGGAAGGTCGGATAATCAACGAAGTCGCAATCATACCGTTCAGTATTTCTCCTATCCGGATTACAAATTTGACACCTTGCGCAAAATTGCCCCCTACCGCTATGAGGGTTCCGCCCCAGTGGCACTGAACGAATGGATCACCATGCGAATCGAAGTCAACGGAGAGACAGCTGAGCTATTTATCAATGACATGAAATACTCCTCATTTATTGTGGACAAAATGCTCGGCACCTCCAAAAGGGGCTTTGTCGGTCTCTATGTCGATATCGGAACGATCGGGTATTTCAGAGATTTGAAAGTGACCAAAAGAGCGCTTCAAGTCAGAAAAGCAAGCGAAAAGGAAGGCGCTATTTAAATCAAGAATTTTATCTCTTAACCCGGTTAGTGCCTGTCTAAAGACAAATCCCCACTAACCGGGTATATTTTTTAATCTTATAAAGAGTATTCTTTCTGAAGCCAGCCAATTCATTGGCTGGATTTAAGGATTGAATCGATTTTGAAAATGCCGTAGGCATGGACGATTTGTTTTGGCTAGAAAGATTTGGCTAAAGCCCATGGGAATTAGGAATATCCTGAAGGAATGGGCTAAAGCCACATTCCAATTTATAGCCGATAATTACCTCAAAGCTGGAAGACAATAAACTACGCCGTGGCGGGGGCTTTATTACAAGAAGTAAAATCAACCCTCATTAAATTAATTTCAGCCTAAAAATCAAGTAGGGTTTTTTTGTTGAAATTGGCTCATATAAAAGAAAAAACAAACGCATGAAAGCAATTGTCCTCTACAATTCTGGCGGAGAAGGAAACCTGATTTTGGAAGAAAGACCAATCCCTGTACCCGAAGAGGGGCAGGTATTGGTTGCTGTCAAAGCATTTGGACTCAACAGGTCTGAACTCATGACGCGGAAAGGTCTTTCGCCTGATGTCACTTTTCCCAGGGTACTTGGTATAGAGTGCGTGGGTGAAATTGTAAGTGATCCTTCAAAGGAGTTTTCACGGGGACAACAAGTTGCCGCTTGCATGGGAGGTATGGGACGCCAATTTGATGGGAGCTATCAGGAATTTGTGGTTCTCCCTAAATCCGTTTTATTTCCATTTCAATCAAAATTACCCTGGGAGGTTTTAGGGGCCTTACCGGAAATGTTCCAGACTGTTTTCGGCTCTCTACATTTGGCTTTAAAACTTCAAAAAAAGGAATCCCTCCTAATTCGAGGGGGAACATCTTCCATTGGACTTTTGGCTGCCCAAATGGCCAAATCATTGGGAGCAACCGTTATTTCCACTTCAAGAAATCCATTGAACAAAGCAACACTACTGAAGAACGGTGCAGATTTCGTAGTGATTGATGATGAAAATATCTCAGTTCAACTCCGAGACATTTTTCCAGAAGGAGTGGACAAGGCTTTGGAATTGGTGGGAACCAATACCCTTCCTGACACATTGAACTGTGTAAGACCAGGAGGTTTAGTCTGTTTTACAGGAATGCTATCTGAAAATTGGTCATTTACAGATTTTGCACCTATGGATTATATACCATCCACAGTTGGGCTTACCACTTACAACAGTGGGGACATTAAGGTCCCCGCTGGATATTTTCAGAAATTTCTGAACCAAATAGAAGAAGGGACAATTCGACCTGAAATTGCAAAGGTCTTTGATTTAAAAGGGATTGTAGATGCCCATAAGCTGATGGAAAGCAATCAGGCTCAAGGGAAAATTGTGGTAAGGATTTAGCCGGGATTTGTTCGACACCTCCCGAAATCGCTACGCTCATCGGGACTGTCGCTTCGGGCCTGCCTGCCGGCAAAGGCAGGGTCGTGGGGATGGTGTATTCGTTTCGTTATCCACGGGTTTCACCCGCGGCTATTGAG